>NZ_JBEYVC010000028.1:0-84599 GCF_040643855.1 Streptomyces sp. NPDC047072
CACCGCCAAACCGGCCGAGGACGACCACCAGCTTTTCCCACCGCAGGGACCGAATCAGCTCGGTCAGTGACTACACCACTCGGCGGGACACCATCCCCGCACGTGCCGGGCGTGAGGTGCAATGTGGTCGGCTTCTGATCGGGATCGCGGTCTCGCTGGCTGCGAAATCACCTCGTCCGGCAAGTGGTCTTACACCAGCTGGCGCACCAAGAAGTACTCCTGGATGTGGGACGCGCTCGCCGACTCGACGCCCCTGGCGATCGTGGGCTGGAAGGAGCGGTGGCGCTGGCCCACCCAGCGCGATGTCCGCTGCACCCTCCCGGTTCTCCGAGACGTCGTCCTGGTGGACCATCTACCGGCGGACCTACGTCTACTCCTCGAAGATCTACTGGGGATACTGATCCCGGTACATCCCAGGCTGCCCGAACACCTCGCAACGGCGAAAACCAAGGAGCAATCAGCATGTCCCAGTCCCGCGTCGGCGTCCTGGTGGTGTCGATCGGCGTCGCTCTCACAGCGGCCGGAGCAGCGATGTACGTTCTTCCCGGCCCGGGCCTGCCTGTCCTGCTTCTGGGTCTCGCCGCTGTCGTGGCAGGAGGGGCCGTATGGTTCATCGGCCGTAACTCCGCAAGCTGAACGTTCCTCGGTCGTCATAAGACGCGCCGATTTCTCTTTTCGATATGAGTTCTTGTGGGGTGGGGAAATGCCGAAGCATCGGCTGTCCAGAAAAGGCCGCTACACCGCTCTGGCGACGACCGGCATCGTCGTCGTGTCCGGCGCCGGGATCGCGGCGCAGACCTCATTCGGGCCCGTTCCAGGGGTCGCTGAGGCAGCCCTCGGGTGGCGGCCAGGCGCCCCAGAGCAGGCCCACGGCTTCCGTCTCCGTCCTGGTCAGTTCGCCGAACTCGGTGTCTTCCAGCTGTTGTTGCCGCGCCGCACGGTGACGTCGTAGCAGGAGCCCGATATCGGTAGCCGCGTCGTCCGTTGCCTTGGGGATGAATACGAGGTCGTCCCCGTCGGGGATGTGCGATGTCGGTGTCAGGGTGCCGGTGGTGCACCAAGGGGCTTTGGCCCAGGCGTCGATGCGTCGGCCGAAGGCAGCGGCCTGCGCTGAGATGCGGACCTCGAAGGACATACCAGGTCCTGCGAGATCCGCCAGTACACCGCGCGGACCGTCGGTGCCCTCGACTCCCATGCGGGCCGCCTCCAGGGCGGCGCGCCAGCGCACACCCGCTCGGTACACCTCAAGTCCCGCATCCGTTCCGTCACTTGGCCACATGGCCTGGATCAGGGCGATGTGCGGATTCGAGTCGAGCTCGTGGGCACGCCCGTGGTCGAAGGCGCGTGCCTGTTTCCACAGGGCCAAGGCGTCCGCGTCCGACAGATCGGTCGTGTCGCGCGAGCGGCGTGTCGGGAAGGACGGGGAAGGGCAGCGGACGCTCTGTGCGGTGCGGGCTGTCGCCAAGGCCAGTTGGCCGTACCCGGCGCCGCTTCGGTAGAGGGGGCGCAGCGTCCAGCGCAGCACGTCCCGCACGGCCCTGACGTGGCCGGTGCCGTGGACCGCACGGATCTCCTCGGCCAGGACCCGGTCCTGGTGCTGCCGGGTGGTCCGGGCCTCGGCGCCGGAGAGCCACCTGTAGTAGCTGGACCGGTTCACGTCCAGGACCTGGCAGAGCCGCTTCACCTCGGAGGTGTCCCGGTGGTCGTCAACGAACTGGAAGCTGCTCGGCGCCCCGGAGGAGGCGGAGATCTCCCGGGAGGAGGTCCTTGGGCCGGTGTCGGTGATCCACGCCTACGACGTCTCCGCCGATTCCGTCGAGGACATCAGTGCCCGCCCCGGCACCGCTGGCCGCGTACTCGTACGGCGAGGGCTTCCGCTGCTTCCTGGACGGTACGACCTCCGGCGGCGTCACCCGCAACGACGGTCTCCTGCACGCCGTCCTCAGTAACGGCCCCTTCCGCGTGCACCCATCGCCCGATGGGCTGACCTCGATATCGCCGGGTACCGGCCTGCAGCTGTCTGCACGATGGCCGCGCCGTCCCCGCGGTGCCGGCCGCATGCTGCGCCGCTTGGCAGGCGGTCCTGTCCGATCACCCGAGGAGGCGAGGGGCGTGGGGTGTCGGGTCGGCCGGGCTGATGCACCGTCACACATGCTCCGGAGTCCGGGTGATGGTCTCGGGGGCAGCGTCCGCACCCGGTGCGGGTTTCCGCCGGTGCGCGTTCGGGACTCGGGCGGCACGGCAGATGAGGGGCCAGGCGCCTTGAGGAGCGAAGCGCACGATCGCGATCAGCAGGGCTCCTTCGATGACCAGGGACAGGGTCTGCTGGTCCTGGAGCGCGCGGGTCAGTCCGTAGTAGACGACGCCGACGCCGACGACGGGGCCGAGCACGGTGCCCGTGCCGCCGACCACGGCCATGAGGACGGCGTTCAGGCTCCAGTTCACGCTCGCCACGCCGTCGGGGGAGATGACGACGAACTGGAAGGCGATCACCGCTCCCGCCAGGCCGGTGAGCGCGCTGGTGGGCACCAGTGCGGCGAGACGGTGGCGGTAGACCGACACGCCGAGTCCGGCGGCGGCCGCTTCGTGGTCTCGTACGGCGGCGAGCCGCAGGCCGAAGGCGCTGTGCCGGACGTAGAGGGCGAGCCCCATGGCGAGGGCGGCGACGAGGACCGCGATCTGGTACAGGTTGCCCCCGCTGGGAATCCGCTCCGTGGGGAGGGTGAGACCGCTGGCGCCGCCGGCCCAGTTCCAGTTGCTGAGCAGGGCCTGGAGGGCGACGGAGACGGCCAGCGTGCCCACCGCGAAGTAGTCACCGCGCAGGCGCAGCAGCGGTACGGCGAGCAGCAGGGCGAGGAGGCCCGCGCCGATGCCCGAGCCGAGCAGGGCCAGCGGCCAGGGCAGACCTGTGTGGATCAGGATCAGCGCGGTCGTGTAGCCGCCGCTCGCCATGAACGCGGCGGCGCCGAGGGAGATCTGGCCGCTGAAACCGGCGAGGACGTTCCACGCCTGGGCGATCGTCACATACGTCAGCAGGGTGACGCTCAGGTCCAGCTGCCCGAGGGAGAGCACCGGGGCGAGCACGAAGGCGGCGATGGTGACGGTCGCGAGGGCGAGCACGGGCCACAGAGCCTTCGGAGTCCCTTGGGGGACGGTCGCGGTTTTCATCCTGCGGCCTTTCGGAACATGCCCTGGGGGCGTAGGGCGAGGACGAGGAAGAAGGCGAGGTAGACGACGACGTCGCGCATACCGCCGCCGAACACCTGGACACTGATCGACTGGAGGACGCCGAGAGCGACACCGGCGAGGAAGACCCCGCCGACGCTGCCGATTCCGGCCAGGGCCATCACGGCCATCCCGGTCAGCAGCAGCGGCATCCCGCTGCTCGGCGTGAAACTCTGGGCGACGCCGGTGAGGACCCCGCCGGCCGCGGCCAGGGCGGCGGCACCGGCGAAGGTCATGGCGTACACCTTCGGCACGTTGATGCCGAGCACGGCGGCGGTGGCCGGGTCCGCCGAGGCCGCCCTGACCGCGCTGCCGGCGCGCGTGCGGGTCAGGACGAGATGGGTGACGGCGCACAGGAGGACGGTCAGCCCGAAGGCGATCAGGTAGATCGTCTGGATGCGCAGGCCGAGGACGGAGACGCCGGAGGTCGCGTAGGGGGCGGGCAGGCTCTTGGGGTGAGTGCCGAACCCGCCCTGGAACAGCGCCTGGGCGAGCAGGGACAGCCCGAAGGTGGCCACCAGAGGCGCGCTCTTGTCCCCTTGTAGGAGGGGGGTGAGCAGATACCGCTGGAGGGGATAGGCGATCAGGGCGACGCCCGCCATGGCGAGCGGCAGGGCCAGGAGCGGGTCCCAGCCGGAGTCCACCACCAGCAGGGACGCCAGGTAGGCGCCGCCGATGACGAGTTCTCCGTGGGCCAGGTTCATCAGGCCCAGTACGCCGAAGACCAGGGAGATGCCCAGCCCGATCAGGGCGTACAGGCCGCCGGCGAGGATTCCGGCGGCCAGGACGTCGAGGCTCACGATGTGCTCCGTTCACTCACGCTCGTGGTGGGTCGCAGCGCGTTCATGCCGGGCCTCAGCCGAGTCCGGACAGGGAGGCGAGCGGGGATCCGCCCTTGGCGGGCCAGACCTGCTTGATGGCGCCGTCTTCCCACTGGCCGATGAAGGTGGGCGTCACGCTCTTGTTGTCGACGAACTTCACGGGGCCCTGTGCGGAGACGGTGGTGCTCTTGGCGAGGGCCTTGTTGAGGGTGGCGGCGTCGGTGCTTCCCGCGGCGGAGATGGCGTCCATGAGGATGGTCGCCTCGTGCAGTCCGAGGGCGACCGAGCCCAGGTCGGTGAGATTGGTGTACTTCTTGCCGTACTTCTCGACGATGAGGTCGGTGTCCGGCAGCCCGGCCGTGTCGGACCAGTTCAGCTGGACGAGGGTGCCGTCACCGAGCTTGCCCAGGGACCCCCAGCCGGGCGTCTGCGCGCACTGCAGACCGATGGCGAGCTTGGGCTTGTAGGCGAGTGCCTTCATCTGCTTCCACATCGCGAAGCAGTCCGGCGGGGTCATCGAGGCGATCAGCACCTGCGCGCCGGAGGAGGTCCCGGCCTTGATGACGTCGGAGAAGTCCGTGGTGCCGGTGGGGACGGACTTGGTGGCGGCGATGGCGAAGCCGGCCTTCTCGCCGGTGCCCGCCCAGAGCTTTCCGGTGGAGATGCCCTGGGCGTCGTTGTTGGTGACGATCAGCGTCTTCTTGTTGGTCTTCGCCCCGGCGGCGACCTCGAAGAAGTCCTTGGCGCCGTCGGCGAGCGACTGGAAGGAGTCCCAGGTGTAGCCCTTGCCCTTGGGCAGCAGCTCGATGGGCAGGGCGCCCATCACCAGCGGCACCTTCAGTGCGTCGGCCTGGCCCTGCATGTCGATGTTCTGCTGGCAGCACGAGCCCAGCAGTCCCACGGCCTTGTCGGTGAGCACCAGGGAACGCACCTGCTGGATCATCGTGTTGGTGTCGCTGCGGTTGTCGAGCACCTTCAGCTCGACCTTGCGCTTCTTCCCGCCCACCTTCAGGCCGCCCTTGGCGTTCGCCTGCTGGACCGCCAGGAGGTAGCCGTCGCGTATCTGGTTGAGGACGGTGTTGCCGGACAGCGAGATGCTGGTGCCGATGACGATGGGACCGTCATCGCTGCTGGAACCGCTGCTGCTGGAGGCGTTGCCCGCGCAGCCGGCCGTGGCGGCGAGCAGTGCGGCACCGGCGAGTGCGTAGATGCGGCGGTGGGTTGTTCTGATCACGAGGGGTCTCCTTCGGAGGCGCTGAGCGGTCGGGAAACGGGGGAGGAGAGCAGAGAGGAGGAACCGGCTTCCGGGGCGTCGTCCTCGGTGGTGCCGAAGTAGGCGGCGTCCAGGGCCTCGTCAGCGAGCAGGCCCGCCGGATCGCCGGTGTACGAGACGCGGCCCCGGGACAGCACCACGGCGTGGTCGGCGATGCCCAGCGCCCGCTTGACGTTCTGCTCCACCAGAACGATCGCGACGCCCTGGGAGTTGATCTCGGTGAGCGCGCCGTACAGGGCGTCGATCGCCACGGGGGCGAGGCCGAGCGAGATCTCGTCGCAGATCAGCACCTGGGGGTCGGCCATCAGGGCACGTCCCACGGCCAGCATCTGCTGCTGGCCGCCGGACATGGTCCCGGCCTGCTGAGTGGCACGTTCGGCGAGCACGGGGAAGATCGCGTGGACGCGTTCCATGCGGCCGCGCACCTCGTCCTTGGCCAGGGCGAGCGGAGCGCCGAGCATCAGGTTCTCGGCGACGGTGAGGCCGGTGAAGATGCGGCGGCCTTCCTGGCAGTGGGCGATGCCCAGGCGCGCGCGCCGGTGGGTGGCCATGCCGGTGATGTCCTGGCCGAGGGCGTGCACGGATCCCGATCTCGCCTCGACGGCGCCCATGATCGTGGCGCAGAGCGTGGACTTGCCGGCCCCGTTGGCACCCAGCACGGTCACGATCTGTCCGGCCTCGACGCGCATCGAGAAGTCCCGCAGGGCGACCATGTCGCCGTAACCGGCGCTGACCGAGTCCAGAGAGAGCACGGCAGCGGTGTCCGGTGCCGTCGCGGTGGCCGCGGTGCGTGCCGGGGAGGCCTGAGCCCTGTCGCCGTCGCCGAGGTAGACGGCCCGTACTTCCTCGTTCGCGGCGATCTCGGCGGGTGTGCCCTCGGCCAGGGTGCGGCCCCAGTTGAGGACCAGGACGCGGTCGACGAGTTCCCGTACCACCCGTTCGATGTGCTCGACCAGGAGCACGGTGATGCCTTGGTCGTGGACCTGGCGGATCAGGTCGATCGCCTCGTCCAGCTCGCGGCCCACCAGCCCGGCCGCGACCTCGTCGAACATGAGCACCCGGGGACGGGTGGCCAGGGCCCGGGCCACCTCCAGCCGCTTCAGGTCCAGGACACGCAAGGAGTCGGCGGGACGGGAGGCCTTGGTGTCCAGGCGGCACCGAGCGAGAATCTCGTCGATCTCTCCAGGGTGCGGATGAGGTCGGCTCGCCATGGCCCCGACCAGTACGTTCTCCCGGACGGTGAGGCCGTGGAAGGGCCGAGGGACCTGGTGGGCCAGTGCGACGCCGCTGCGGGTGATGCGGTGCGCCGGCATGCGGTCCAGCCGCTGCTCACCCAGCCACACCTCTCCTTCGGTGGGGCGGTGGACGCCGGAAATCAGCTTGAGCAGGGTGCTCTTTCCGGCGCCGTTGGGGCCGATGACGGCGACCGCTTCTCCGGACGCCACCGAGAGGTCGACGCCTTCCAGAGCCGTGACACCGCCGAATCGCTTGGTGAGTCCTCGTACCTGGAGAGGTGCCCCGGACAGGGCGCCCGGCAAGGGAGCGGGCGACGCATCGCCACCGGTGTCGCCTGCTTCGGGGATCGTCTCAGCATCCAGTTTCTTCACGCCGTGACTCCTCACCGCCGCGCGCCCGGAACGCCCCGGTGTCATGCGGCGAGTGGTTGACCGTAACTTCGCCCGAAGCGTACGGTCCCTTATGTTGAAACGCTAGTCCTAATTAGTGGGACATAGGGATCGCCGGGTGAGGGCGCTCCTATGGAACGTCATCTGTCCGCACCATGAGTCCCTCTCAGTAGGATTGACATCCTGTTTTTCGAGATGCGGGCCCAGGGCTACGGGTGTGTGTTGGTTCAGAGGGATTGCCTGTACATCGCGGTGAAGGCCGCGTCGAGGCCGGGGCTCGCCTCGATGAGTTCGGTCATGCCAGGAAGGACGTCACGCGTGTCGAAGTAGGCGACGCGGGAGTCGGACCCGACGGATGCGGTGAACACGGCCTCGTAGCCCTTGCGGCGCATCGCCTCCACCGCTGCGTCGAAAGCCGTCGTGGCGCAGCCGAAATGGTGGAAGCCGTATCCCCGCTGGATGATCACGTCGCGGTGCACCGACGGGAGTTCGTCCGCGGGCTGGATGAGTTCGTACTGCATGTGCCCGCCGAAACCGAGCGCCACGTGCGCCCGTGCCTGGGTGGGCCCGCCCCGGTAGCGGGGGTTCTCGCCTGCGAAGTCCCGCAGGACCGTCCACGGCCCCACCCCGAAGCTCTCGCTGAACCGGGCCGTCGCCGCGTCGAGATCCTCGACGACGAACGCCATCTGGATGAGGCCGTCGGTCGGTTGGCCGAAGTCGAACAACATGGCAGCTCCCTGACGAGTCGTGAGCCGGAACGGTCGGCCGGCTCCGTGGTGTGTGGGACGCGTGGGGGGAGAAGGCGTACTCAGAAGGGGTTGCCGCCCATGATCACCCGCTCCTCCGGCGGTATCGGGTCGAGACTCACATGGACCTCGACGCAGGACGGGCGCCCGCTCAGAAGGGCCTTGGCGAGGGTGGGCGCGAGTTCGTCGAGGGCGCGCACCTGGTAGCCGTCCGCGCCGAGCGCGAGCGCGGCGGCGGCGTAGGAGCCGTTCTCCAGCCGGTTGTTGACCACCCGGTCCTTGCCGTGCATGAGTTCCTGCGCGTGCAAAGTGGCGCCCCACGCGCGGTTGTTGAGCACGACGACGACCACTGCGAGTCCGGCTCGCACCATGGAGTCGAACTCGCCGAGGCTGTAGCCGACGGACCCGTCACCGGTCACCAGGACGACGTTCGTGCCGGGAGCCACGGCTGCCTGTGCTCCGAGCGCGACTCCCATCCCGACTCCCATGGAGCCGAGGTAGCCGTGGCAGAGGAACGCGGACACCGGTGCCTCGGAGATCGCTTCCGACAGCCAGAGATAGGTGAGCGCGCCGTCGGCGACGGCCACCGACCCCTCGGGCAGGGCCGCAGCGATGGCGCACACGGCGTCGTAGGGATGTACGCGCTCGCCCGGGACGACCTGAGAGGCCACGGCCTCGCGCCGCCGTCGAAGGTGTGCCCGCAAGGTGGCCTGCCAACCGGCCTGATCGGGGCCGGCGGTCTGCCTGAGGGTGAGTGCCCGGTTGAGATCCTGGAACACCGGCAGTGGATCGGCGGCGACCGAGAGGGAGACCGGCTGCAGGAGGCCCAGTTCGCCACCGGAGGGATCGATCTGCACGACGCGCGCCGTACGCGGGATCAGCGCACCCGAGCCGTGCGCGGTCGTGAGGCCGAACCGCAGTCCCGCCATGATCACCAGGTCGGGTTCGCCTCCGGACGGCAGGCCGTTGAGCCCTTGCAGCAGGCCGAAGTTCAGGGTGCTGGGTGTGATCGCGCCGAGGCCCTCGTAATCCGCCATCAGCGGTACGCCCAGTCGCTCGGCGAACGTCCGTAGCTCACCGGCGGCGCCGGAACGCGGAACCTCGGAACCGGCGATGATCACCGGTCTCCGGGCCTGCTCCAGCAGGTCCAGGATCCGCTCAGCCCCGGCGTGCGAGAGGCCCGGCCCGTGGTCGCCGCTGTGCAGGAGTTCCGCGGTCAGGTCGGGCAGGTCGATCTGCTCGGTCAGGACGTCCCAGGGGATGTCGACCAGTACGGGCCCCCGTGGCGCGGCGAGCGCGGTGCGGATCGCGCGGGCCAGGACGCGGGGGATCAGTGACGCGCGCGTCACCCGGTGCGCCCATTTGGTGACGGGTGTCGCGATCGCGACCTGGTCCAGGCCCGCCTGCAGGGTGTTGGTCTGGTCGTCGGCGAGCGGCCCGGACGCCGCGAGATAGAGCACGGGAGTGCGGTCGAGGTGAGCGTTGGCCATCGACGTCACGGCGTTGGTGAACCCGCCGCCTGCGGTGAGCAGCGCGACGCCGAGGGCGTTGCGCACCCTCGCGTACCCTTCGGCCGCGTGGCCCGCGTTCATCTCGTGCCGCGTGTCCACGATGGGCAGCCGGTGGTCGAGGGCGGCCTGGTAGACGGCGTCGATGTGCGCGCCGTTGATGCCGAACATCCGGTCCACACCGGCCTGTTGCAGGAGGCGGACGACGAGGTCGCCGCCGGACACACGAGGCATGAAACGTTTCCTTTCCTGAGGTCGGAGCACGTCAGACGCAGGTCTCGCCGCCGTCGACGGCCAGGACATGACCGGTGACGAAACTCGAGCGGGGAGACGCGAGCCAGTAGGCGGCCTCGGCGACCTCCCGCGGCTGCGCCACGCGGCCGAGCGGAGTGGCGGCGGCGGCCCGCTCGGCGTCGAGGTGCTCGTGCTCCTCCAGATGCCGCAGCATTCCGGTGCGGGTCAGGCCCGGGGCTATCGCGTTGACGCGGATGCCGTGCCGTCCGTGCTCGGCGGCCGCGGATCTGGTCAGCCCGACGACGCCGTGCTTGAACGCGGAGTACGCGGCCCCGCCACCCGGGTTGCCCACCAGGCCGGCGACCGAGGAGGTGTTCACGATCGTGCCGTGGCCTTGGAGCACCATGACGGCCAGTTCGTGCTTCATGCACAGCCACACGCCACGCAGGTTCACCGACTCCGACAGTTCCCAGTTCTCGCTGCTGAGTCGCTCGATCGGTGCCACCGGGGGTGCGATGCCCGCGTTGTTGAACGCGGCGTCCAAAGCGCCGTAGGCATCGACCGCCGCGGCGACCATGTTGGCGACCTCCTTCTCGACCGACACGTCAGCCTGGACGAAGACGGCCCTGCCGCCCGCAGCCGTGATGGCGGCGACGGTGTCCGCGCCGGACTCGGAGCGGTCCGCAGCGACGACGGCCGCACCCCGCTCGGCGAACAGTTCCGCCGCCGCCCGCCCGATGCCCGAGCCGGCGCCGGTCACGAGCACGACCGATCCCTCCCCGTGCGCCGTCACCGCCGCGCCTCCGCTGCGGCGAGGACCTCGTCGTAGACCGGGTTGGCGAGCACCGACCTCTCCACCGCGGCACGGTGCGGGTTCTCCGGTGTGGTGGGGACCGACGCGAGGATCGCGTCGAACCGCCGGGCGAGCAGGTCCCGGTGCTCGGCGTGCGTCAGGACGTAGAGGTGTTCCTCCTGTATTGCCAGCAGGACCCGCTCGCCGACTTCCCGTGGAAGCATCGCCGTTTGGTGCAGGTCGGCCTCGGCGAGGGCGCCCGGTGCCTGCGACCCTGGTCGGCCAGGAGGCTGCGGGCCCTGGTGGATGTTGGTTCGGACGATTCCCGGTGTCAGGACGGACACCTTGACGTGGGTGTCCCGGAGTTCGGCCGCCAGTGCCTCCATCAGCCCCACTACACCGAATTTCGCGGCCACGTAGAGCGCTCCCGGGGTGCCGAGCAGGCCGCCGATCGATGCGGTCGAGACGATGTGCCCCGGACGGTCGGCGGCCAGCATGCGCGGCAGGAAGGTCCGGATGCCGTTGAAGACGCCCGTGAGGTTGATGTCGAGCACCCAGTCCCACTGTTCGAAGCTCGCCTCGACCACCGGTGCCAAAAATCCGACGCCCGCGTTGTTGACCAGCACGTCCACGCCGCCGTAGTCCGCGTCGAGGCGGTCGGCGACGGCGGCGAACGCCTCCCGGTCCCGCACGTCGAGCCGAACGGCTTCAGCCTTGCCGATACGCGAGAGTTCGCGTTGCGCGCTCTCCAGCGTCTCGGTGACGACGCCGCAGATGACCACGTTCATGCCGGCGTGACACAGCGCCTGCGCCACGCCGAGACCGATGCCGCTGTCCCCGCCGGTGATGAAGGCGGTCCTGCCCGCCAGGTCTCGCACGGCCGTCAGCCGTCGCTGCGCCGGGCGGAGATGGCCCGGTCCAGTGCGTGGTGGTCGGCCCAGCTGCCGTGGAAGCCGAACGGCACCCTGCTGGGGAGCTTGACCCGGGCCAGCGGGGTGCGGCGCAGGTCGGCCGCGTCGTGGATCAGCAGCTCGCTCAGATCGGTGCTCCTGTTCCACCACAGGGAGAGCAGGTAGCCGTCGTCCTCGGCGCGGGAGTTCTCGCGGGCGACGAAGACCGGTTCGCTCGGGCTGGTCAGGCCGTCCGGTCCCTCGACGACGGTCGTGCGGTCGAGGAGGTGGTCGTGGCGGGCGAGGCCGTCGGACATGGTGTCCTCGGCCAGGCCACGCGTGGTGACGAAGTAGCCGTAGCGGTGCGGGCGGCCCGTGTACGCGTCGTTGATCTTGGGGAACTCGCCGAAGACACCGCTGGTCATCTCCTCCGTGGCCCGTCCGGTCGTCAGGTCGACGCGCCAGCGGTAGGGCAGGGCCGGCGGGAACCACTCGTGGGGTCCCAGCGGTGCGAACAGGCGGTCGACCGGGCTGCCGAGACGGTCGATGCGGTGTCCGTCGACGATCAGCTCGCCGTTCTGCTCGTAGGCGTTGTAGAAGTGGGTGTTGGCCCAGTGGCCGCCGAGCTCGTGCCAGGTGACCTCGTGGGTGTGACGGTTCATCAGGACGATCTGGACGCCGTGTTCGAGGGAGTTCTCGTCCCAGACCACTCCGGGCAGGCTCCGCGCCACCAGGTCGAGGCGGAACTGCGCGGGGGTGACGAAGAAGACCGCGTACGTGTCGCTCACCGCGAAGTCGTGCATGAGGACCGGCACCCCGATGTCGAAGGAGTGCGAGTCGATGATCGCGGCGGTCTTCGCGTCAGCCTGGTACCAGGTGACGACCGGGCCGGTGGCGGCGAAGAAGAGCATGTCGCCGGTGTCCGGGTCGGTCTTGTAGTGGCCGGTGCACAGGACGTCGATGCCGCCGTGGAAGTCGTACGTGCCGAGGGTGCGCAGGGTCTCGGGGTCCAGCGCGTGGGGCAGTCCGCCGTCGAAGTAGACGATCAGGTGGTCGTCGAAGAGGCCGGCGTTGATGTTGGCCACGTTCTTGGCGCGCGGGGCGCCCTCGGGCAGCCGGCCCGGGGTGCCGCCGTTGACGAAGCCGCTGTAGACCGCTTCCCCGGCCTCGACCTCGACCCGCATCGAGTCGGTCTCGACCCAGCGGGTGCGGTAGGCGGCCCTGCCCTCGCGCAGGTAGACGCCGCAGACCATGCCGTCGCCCTCCCACCAGTGGTAGCGGTCGGTGTTGCGGGGCTGGAAGCGGGGGTTGGAGGAGACACGGAACAGCGCGCCCGCGAGGTCGGCCGGTATCTCGCCGTCCACCTCCAGGTCGTACGCCTCGTTCTCCTCCGTCCAGGGCGCGAAGGGGCCGTTGAGGAACTTGTTGCCGGTGTGCCGGTCGGCTCCCGTGGGGGACGGGGCCGTCCGACGGGGGACGACGGTTATGGGGTTCGGGGGCATGGGACTCTCCGTGCGGCTCTGTGGGGCGGGGCGGTCAGAAGGGGTAGTGCGGAAGTTCGCCGCGTACGGTGACCCACTGCTGTTCGGTGAAGGCGTCGAGGTTGGCGGCCGCGCCGCCGTGGCGGGCCCCGGTGCCGGAGTCACCGACGCCGCCGAAGGGGATGAGTGTCTCGTCGTTGACCGTCTGGTCGTTGATGTGGACCAGACCGCTGGGGATCCGTTCCGCGAGGGCCAGACCCTTCATGACGTCCCGGGTGAGGATGCCCAGGGACAGTCCGTACTCGGTCCCGGCGGCCAGGCCGGCGGCCTCGTCGAGGTCCCGGAAGGTGACGACGGGTGCCACGGGACCGAAGATCTCCTGGGCGTAGGCGGGGGCGGTGAGTGGCACGTCGGTCAGGACGGTCGGCCGGTAGAAGAGGTCCTCGTAGGTGCCGCCCGCGGCCAGCCGGGCCCCGGCCCCGACGGACTCGGTGACGATGCGGTGGATGGTGTCGCGCTGGCCGGCGTCGATGACCGGTCCCAGGGCGACCTGCTCGGTGGTCGGGTCGCCGACCGGGAGCGCGTCGGCGTGCTGGGCGAGCAGGGCGGTGTACTCGTCGGCGACCGAGGCGTGGACGAGGTGGCGGCTGCTCGCCATGCAGATCTGGCCGGCGTGGACGAAGGACCCCCAGGCGCCCACCGAGGCGGCCTTGTCCAGGTCGACGTCGTCCATGATGACGAGCGCGGAGTTTCCGCCCAGTTCCAGGTGGACCCGCTTGAGGTGTTGGGCGGCGGCCACGCCGATGGCGCGGCCGGCCCGGGTGGAGCCGGTGAACGCGATGACGGGGATCCGCGGGTGCTCGACGACGGCCGCCCCGACGTCCGCGCCGCCGGGCAGGACGTGCAGCAGACCGGGCGGCAGGCCCGCCTCCTCGAAGATCCGGGCGAAGACGACGCCGCCGCTGATCGCGGTGCGCGGGTCCGGCTTGAGGACGACCGCGTTGCCGAGCGCGAGCGCCGGGGCCACGGCCCGCATCGCCAGGATGACCGGCACGTTGAAGGGGGCGATGACGCCGACGACCCCGACCGGCACCCGGCGGGAGAAGGACAGCCGCTCCTGTCCGGAACGCAGCAGCTCGCCATAGGGTGCCCCGGCGAGGGCGGCGGCCTCGTGGCACTCGTCCGCGCCGCCGCTGGTGACCTGGAGGGCGGCGAAGGGCCGGATCGCGCCAGACTCCCGCATCAGCCAGGTCTCGATCTCCTGCTGGTGTTCCTCGAACAGGCGCGCGGCGCGGCGCAGTACGGCGGCCCGGTCGGAGTACGGCCGGGCCGCCCACTCCCGCTGGGCCCGCACCGCCTGCTCCACCGCCCGGTCCACGTCGGCGGGCGTGGCGGAGCCGACACGGCCCAGCGCCTTGCCCGTCGCGGGCTCGACGGCGTCGTAGACCTCGCCCGAGCCGCTGATCCACTGACCCGATCCGGAGAAGATGCGGCCTTCCCAGGTGCTGCTGTCCAAAAGCGTCATGGTGTCCCGTTCCCGTAGTGAGCTGTCCCGCATATTCGGACTTGGATATCGTGATACAGGACGCTGCATCGAAGAGGTGTGTGCCGTCAAGGGGTGTGCGGTTGTGATCTCACCCGGTTGACCTCGACCTGCCCGTCGCCTTACTGTCCCATAAAACAAAACGAGAGTCCTGTTAGGGGAGACACGCTTATGGCGATCACCGGACTGGGGCACACCGGTTTCTGGGTCGACGACCTGGAGACGATGCGCGACTTCTACGAGCGGGTCCTGGGCCTGACGGTCACCGACGAGGACGAGGAGCGGGGCATCGTGTTCTTCTCCGCGCGCCCCGAGGAGGAGCACCACGAGTTCGTCCTCCAGCGGGGCCGCACCGCACCTCCCGGTGCCAAGCTCACCCACCAGGTGTCATGGCGGGTGGACTCGCTGGACACGGTCATCGACTTCCATCACAGGTTCCGCGCCGAGGGGATCGAGGTGCAGCAGGAAGTGACCCACGGCAACGCCATCGGCATCTACTTCTTCGACCCCGAGGGCAACCGCAACGAGGTCTATCTGCGGCTGGAGCGGGACGTACGCCAGCCCTTCCGCAAGTCCCTCGACCTCGACCTGTCCCCGGAGGAGATCTTCGCCGAGGTCGAGCGGCTGCTGACCGAGGGTGGTCCCGCCTACCAGCCGGTCCAGTGACCGCCGTGCCCACCGCGTCCCCGGCACCGCCGGTCCTGGTGGTCGGCGCAGGACCGACCGGACTGACGGCCGCCCATCTGCTCGGCTCCCGGGGGATCCCGGTCGTGCTGGTGGAACGCAACTCCACCACCAGTGACGACGCCAAAGCGATCAGTTTGGACGACGAGTCGCTGCGCACCCTGCAGTCGGCCGACGGCCTCGACGAGGCCGTCTACCCGATCATCGTGCCGGGTACCGGGACGAGATACTTCGGCGTCGGCGGGCGGCCCCTCCTGCACGCCCGCGGCACCGGCGACCAGCGCCTCGGACACCCTTTCAAGAACCCCTTCGCCCAGCCCGACCTGGAGCGAGTACTGCGGGAGCAACTGGAGCGGCTCCCGAGCGTCGACGTCCGCTTCGGCACCCGGTTGACAGGGCTCACCCAGGAGCCCGGCGGGGTGCGCGCCTCGCTCCGCACGGGCGGGGAGGACGGGCCGGCGGAGGAACTGGAGGCCGTGTACCTCCTCGGCTGCGACGGCGGCCGCAGTACCGTGCGCGACCTGCTGGCCGTCCCCATGCGCGGACGCAGCTTCCCGGATGTGTGGCTGGTGGTCGACACCCTTGAGGACACGCACGACCAGCGATTCGGTATGCACCACGGAAACCCCGACCGGCCCGTGGTCATCGTCCCGGGCCGGGACGGCCGCTGCCGCTACGAGTTCCGGCTGAAGCCCGGCGAATGCGCGGCGGGCTCGCCTCCGCCGCTCGCCCTCGTGCGTGAACTCTTGCGCCCCTACCGGGAGATCGCTCCGGGGCAGATCGAGCGCGCGGTCGCGTACAGCTTCCACGCGCTGCTCGCCGACCGGCTGTGCGAGGGCCGCTGCTTCCTGCTCGGCGACGCCGCGCACATGATGCCGCCGTTCGCCGGACAGGGCCTCAACTCCGGTCTGCGGGACGCGGCCAACCTGTGCTGGAAGATCGCCGACGTCCTGGCGGGCCGGGCCGGCGACGCCTTGCTCGACACGTACGACACCGAGCGCCGCCCGCACGCCCGAGCCGTGATCGACCTCTCCGTACGCCTCGGCCGCGTCGTCATGACCACCAGCCGCCCCCGTGCCCTCCTGCGCGACCTGCTGGTGCGCACGGCCATGCACACCCCGCCGGGACGCCGCTACCTCACCGAGATGCGCTACCGCCCCGACCCCCGCGTCCGCGCGGGGGCCGTGCTCCACGCGGACGGCCCGGGCCGTGCACTGGTCGGCACGATGCTGCCCCAGCCGCGGGTGCTACGCGGCTCCGGCCACCACCTCAGCCGCCTCGACGACGTGCTCGGGCAGGGCTGGAGCCTGCTCGGGATCGACGTGGAAGACGCCGACTGGACGGCCGTCGCGCGGGCCGGTCTTCCCGACGCCACCGCCGTGGACGTCTACCTCGACGACCGGGCGCCGCGTGACCGAGCCGGCCGAGCGGGGATCGCCGACGCCGACGGCCGGCTCGACGCCCTCTTCGCAGGACTGACCGGTTCCTTCGTCCTCGTACGCCCCGACCGCCTGGTGGCCGCCGTCTTCACCTCCGCCCGGGCCGCCCACGTCGGAGCGTGGCTGCGGTCCTTCGCCTCCCGCCCCGAAACGGACGACGTCGACCTCGACTCTGATCCCGAGATCCAGCACGACACCCAAGGAGTACCCCGATGAGACTCAGCACCGTCCGCCTCGCCGACGGCCGTCACAGCGCCGCCGCACGGCAGGAAGGCGACGAACTCGTCCTGCTGCCCCACTCCGACATCGGCGCGCTGCTCGCCACCGGTGACGACTGGCAGGAACGGGCGGCCACCACGGACGGCGAGCGCCTGCCGCTGGCCGGGGCCTCACTGGCCCCGCTCGTCCCCCACCCCAACAAGATCGTCTGCCTGGGCCTCAACTACGCCACCCACATCAGGGAGATGGGCCGCCCGACCCCCACCCACCCCACCCTGTTCGCCAAGTACGACGGCTCCCTCATCGGCGCCCACGACGACATCCACATGCCGCCGGTCAGCGACGACCTCGACTGGGAGGCCGAGCTGGCCGTCGTCGTCGGTCGTCCGGGCCGCCATGTGCCGCGCGAGAAGTCCCTGGAGCACGTGGCCGGATACACGGTCGCCAACGACGTCACCGTGCGGGACTGGCAGCACCGCACCCGGGAGTTCCTCTCCGGCAAGACCTTCGAGGCCACCACCCCGGTCGGACCCGTCCTGGTCACTCCCGACGAACTCCCGCCCGGCGCCTCGGGGTTGGACATCTCGTGCAGCGTCGACGGACACACCATGCAGAAGTCCAACACCGCCGACCTGCTCTTCGACGTCGCCGCCACCATCGCGTACATCAGCACCATCATCACGCTGCTCCCCGGCGACCTGATCCTCACCGGGACCCCGGGTGGTGTGGGTGCAGGCCGCGACCCGAAGGTCTTCCTGCGCCCGGGCCAGGAACTCGTCACCGCAGTGGAGGGCATCGGGGAGCTGCGCAACACCGTCGTCAAGGACCGCCTGTAGACCGGGCGAGCGGACGGCCGGGCGCGGTCTCCACCACGCCGCGCTCACCCGCTACAGTGTCTCGCATGTCAGGAAACGCGTCCCCCAGCTACCGCGACCGCAACTCCACCGCCGACCGGGCACTCGACATCCTGACCATGTTCGACGACGTCCAACTGGTCGTCTCCGGGACCGCCGTGGCCGAGCGGCTCGGCGTGGCACGCTCCACCGCCTACCGCTACCTCCAGAGCCTCGTCGCCGGACGTTTCCTCGAAGAGGCCCCCGGCGGCGGGTTCCGGCTCGGCCTGCGGGTGCTGGAGATCGCCCGGCTGGCCCGCCGCAGCTACGGACTTTCCGAAGTCGCCATGCCGTCGATGGAGGACCTCGCCGTCGAGACGCACGAGACGGTCCTGCTCACCCGCCGCACCGGCGACCTCGTCGTGTGCGTGGACCGTGCGGAGAGCACCCGCGCGGTCCGCATCTCCTACGAGCGAGGCAGCGCCCTGCCCATCAACGCCGGCGCCTCCGCCCTCGTCCTGCTGGCCTGGAGCCCGGAGGACGAGGCCCGCAGGCTGCTGGAGAACGCCGAACTGCGGCGGTTCACCCCGGCCACCCTCACGGATGTCGACGCGCTGGTGGAACGCCTCGGCCGGATCCGCCGGCTCGGCTACTCCGTCACCCGCGGCGAACTCGACCCCGACGTGGTCGGCGTCGCCGCGCCCATCCGGGACGAGAACAAGAACGTGGTCGCGGCCGTCAGCGTCGCCGCTCTCGCCTCGCGCGTGTACCCGGAGGCGGAGGTGGAGATCGCCCAGAAGGTCCTCGCCACCGCGCAGGAGATCAGTGACCGGATGGCCGTCGTCGCGGGATGACCCCGTGCGTGGGGGAGGCCGCCGCCCGGGAAATGACGCTCGCTCATTGCCCGTCAGCGACTTGGCTGACGGGCAATGACGAGTGGCTCCCTCTGAGCCGGGGGTGGAGCGACGGTCAGACCTGTTCCCGCCGTCGCCACCACATGACGCCCTTCACGACCAGCTCGCCAATCGAGTACACCAGCCAGGCGTGCTGCAGCCAGACCCAGGCCATGGCGGCCTCCTTGAGAGTGATTCCGGCGCGGCGTTCGCGCCGGCGTCAGTAGGTTTGGCAGTGCGGGGAGTCCGCCCGCCAAGCGCACCGTTGCGGCACGGGATTGTGGGACGTGGGCGCGGGAAACGGGCGCCGGAGCAGGGCACCGTGCGGGATTCCCGCATCGCGCGGAAGGAGACGAGGAAGCTGACCACCGAGGAGAGCGCGGACGTTGTGTGGGATCCGGGCAAGGTGTCCTGGCAGCAGGTGATGGACCACCTCCTGCCCAAGGGGAAGAACCCTGTCGACGGCACACATGCGGGCTGGACGCTCGCCCGGATCGTCGACCGGTCCCGAGCTTCCGGCTCCGAGTTGAGCAGCACGGCCTTGTCCGCCTGGCGGACGGCTGGGGAGGACAGGTACCCCGACCTCGAGAAGCTCCGTCTCCTGCGCGAAGTCATCGGCTGCCGGTGCGCGGGCTTCGACGAGGAGACCGTGTCCGAAGCCCTGGAGCGTGCCCGGTCGGCGTCCAGGTCCCGGACGAAGACCGGCCGGGCGGTCAGCCGGGCCCTGGTGGCCGGGGATTCGGCGGCACTCGCAGCTCTGCCGACGGAATTGGAGGCTCTTTGGAAGAGTTCGCGAGCTGCGGCGTCCGATGCCGACGTCGTGGGCCTGCATCCCCTCGGCCAGGAGTTGCGCCTGTCGGGCGGTCTGTACGTGGAACGGAGAGTGGAGCGGGACGTCCTGTCGGGCCTCGAGTCCGCGGGGTGCACCGTTCTGGTGGGAGAGGCGGGCTTCGGCAAGACCAGCCTGTTGTGGAGCATGCACCGTCGGCTCTTGGACCGGGGACGGTATCCCCTGTTCCTACGAGCCAGCGCACTGCTCCTGGGCATGCGTGCCGGACCGGAGGGAGCTGCCGCTCAGGGCCACTCCACTCTGTCTCCCCAATCGGCCTTGGCCGGCTTCGAGCAGTGCGTCAACACCGGGCGGCCCTTCGCCCTCCTGATCGACACCGTCGACCTGCTCATGCACAGTGAGGACGCCATCGCTTTCGTGATCGACGCGGTACGCGCCGCCGGTCGTCTGCGGCTGCCCACACTGCTGACGTGCCGACCGGTGGAGGCACAGCGCCTGATGGCCGCCGCGAAGGCGGCGGAGGTGACGATCAAGCAGAGGACGCTCTCTGCCTACAGCGCTCCGGAGTGGCGTGCGGCAGTCGAGAGCTACGCACGCGGCTACTACGAGGGCTTGCCCGACGCGCCGCCCCTGGAGACCGTCGTCAGAAAGGTCACCCACGCAGCCTCTCGCGGCAGAGCGTTGAGGGAGGTGTGCGCCAACCCCTTCGCCCTGCGGCTGCTGTTCGATCTCTACGCCCCCGACGTGCCGGAAGAGGACGTGGACACCCCGTATCTCTACGACATGTTCTGGAGCGACCGGATCGTCCGTGACCTGCGGGCACGGAACTCCTCGGCGACGCATGGCTCGGTCGACCTTTCATCGCATACGAGAGCCGCCGCGCGCGTCATCCTCGCCTCCGGTCAACTCGACACCAGACGTTCCGACCTGGAGAGCGGTGTCCGGCATCAACTGGCCGGGAGGGCGAGGCCGGACGACGTGGTGCCGGAAGACGTTCATGCTGCCATGGAGATGCTTCGCTCGCGGGGTGTGCTGTCAATCCGCGAACTCACCGGCTACCTGTGGTTCTTCCATCAGACCTTCTTCGAACACGCCGCGGCCCGGGGTGTTCTGGCCTGCGGCGGGGAGGCTGTGGACGCACTGATGGAACGGGTGGCGGGCAACCCGGGGGACCTCTACTTCGGTGAAGTCGCCAGCGAAGTCCTGCTCATGGCCGGCCGGATCTCGGAGACGCGCGGGGCGTCGTACACGCGGGAAAGGGCCGACGCGGCGTTGGCGTCCTGGCTCACATCCACCGATTCGGCCCTCCTGGGGCTGGCCCTGCGTGTCTACGCGAAGCTCAAATGCCCCGGGCCCTTGGTCCTTGCTCATGCGCCGGCGGCGTTGAAGGCCGCGAACCCATCGGTGATCGACCGGTTCCTCCTGCTCCTTCCCTCGGTTACCCACCCGGATCTCGGCAGACCGCTGGCGGACCTGGCCCTTGTGTGGAACATGGAACCGAGCAGCACCAGGATCAGGAAGAACGTCCTGGAGGCGCTCGTCCGTCTTGCCACCGACGACCCGGCCGCCGTCGAACGCTTCCTCCGGAAGCACGGCTGCTTCGAATGGCTCAAATCCCTGGAACCGAGCGAATGGCACCACAACGACAAGCTTCCGTTTCGTGTATTGAGCGCGGTTGCCGCGGCAGATCCCGACGGAACGCTGGAACATGCCCTGCACTTCTGGGAGAAGGCCCTGACCACAGGGCAGCTCAGCCTGCCGACGGAGCTGCTGATCCAGATGTCGACCTGGGGCCTCAGTCCCCGGATCATCCGGACGAATCTCAAGAAGTTCATGTCCAGGCTCGGCGACCTCCACCCCGACCGGCAGGACAGCATCGCGTTCGAGCAGGCTCTGTGCCGGCTGTTCCTCTTGAGCCGGCCCCGGGCGGAGGACTCGCTCGCGGAGATCCGCTCGGTTCTCGGACTGCCGCCGGCTCAGCAGGACGACTCCGCCGGACGAGCCGAACCACCCCCTCTCCCAGGTGTGCTGATGTGCCGTGCGACGCTGAGAATGCATACCGTCGCCGTTTTCAAGGGTCTTCCCGTCGACCCCGCGGAACTGCTCGACACCGTCATGTCCACGCGCGCTCCCTCGCACCAGCTCGCCGTCTGCTACGCGGTCCTCGCGGAGTCGCTGGCCGGACCGGCCTCCCCTTTCCAGCGAGACCTGCGGGGAGCCCCGTCCACGGTCCCTTCCCCGTCGGCCGCCGAACACCCGCTCACCGTCGAGGCGCGGCGTCGCTGCAGGAAAGCCCTCGGCTCCCTGCCCTGCGGGGAGAGCGCTCCCGACGGTGGCAAGGAATCGGTGTGGCTGTGGCGCAAAGCACTCCAGGAAGCCAAGCCGGCTCCCGACGTTCTGCTCAGTTTGCTGCCCGCCACACACAACGACCTCGACGACATGGCGAGCTCGCTGTGGCTGAACGGCTTCGGCCTGTGTGTCTTCACGGTTTCTGCGGCCCTCGCCGGCCTGCCGGAAGCGGCCGACGCCCTGGACGCGTTCGTCGCCGACCGGGACACCCAACGGCGACTGCAGCAGGACGAGTCCGGGCGAGCGGCGACCAAGAACATCCTGGGCGCCATGCAGTACACGCTCTGCGACCAGCCCGAGGTGATCGAGTACTTGATCGCCTACGCCAAGAACGCGGCAGCGCCGGAAGTGCTCCATCGGACCCTGGAAGGCTCGTCCCCCGACCCTGCCGAACGCCCCTCGCCGGTATTCCAGCCGTATCGGCAGCGCCTCGTGGACTACCGCAAGGAGCTGGTCTCGCACCGGAAGCCACACATGCGGCAGCACGGGTTCAAGTTGTGGAAAGTCCTTCTGGAGTTGGCGATCGACACCCTCCCGACGGTGGAGGAAATCCTCGAAGCCTGGACCGACGCCTCAGCCCAGGACCTCCGCAACGCGATTCTCAAACTGGTCGAACTGACCATCCCGAGGCGTACCTGGGATGCGGACGCCCCGGCTTCCCTGCGGGTGATCCTCGACCCCCTCGTCCTGGCCGGCCGAGAAGCACGCCGTCTTCCCCGCCGACGGGCCACCGAGCAGATCATCAATCACGAAGCCACCGCGCGGGTCCTGCTCGCCATGGCCAACGCGCACCTCGGCGCCCTGGACCGACCGGACGAGCTTGTCGCGACCGTGATCTCGCTGGCCGAGGAAGCCGGATACGACGTGTCGTCCCCACAGGACTGCGGGCGAATCAGCCAGATCATCGAGCCCCTCGGCTTCGCCATGGAACGGCTCATCCCCACGGACCCCGCGACGGCGGCGGAACTGACCGCGAGCACCGTCGGGGCGCTGCACAGGATCCAGCCCGAGGACGTCAAATGGAAGCGCGACATCTCACGGCCCTGGGCCCCCTTCCTGGGCAGACTCTGCCTGCAGCTCACTCCTGCGCAGCAGGAGCGCTGGGTGCGCCGCATGATGTGCGAGCCGGCCTTCTGTGCTCCGGTGGTGTCGGCCGCGGCCCAGCTCCATCCCAAGCCGCAGTGGCTCGATGCCGTCTTCATGGAGACGGAGACCCCCGACAAACTGCGCGAAAGCCTCCGGGGAAGCAACTGGCTGCACGGCCGGGCGCAGGGCAGGACGGGTGGCTGGCAGCAACTGCTGGAATACGAGCCCCTGTACTGAGGCCTCCACCTTGACGAGCCCGACGCCGACGGCCGGCAGGACGCCCCCAGTGCAGCAACGCGAAGCTCTGCTCGACCACCCACCGGTGCACGCCCAGCCCCGATCCGTGTCCGGAACCGCGGGCAGCGTAGATGATGTCCGGCCGACGGCGGGGAGGCTACGTCGGTCACGCACCCGGCGGGACGGCCTCGATCAGTGGTACGAGCTGGGCGCCGCCACCATGTCCTCCGCGCACGAACAGGATGCCGGGCCGGAAGAGATCTGGGGAGACCTACCGCACGGGATGGACGGAGTCGGTCGCGCGCGGGGTGAATGCCACCCCGTCCCAGTCACCGTCGCCGATCACCATGTCGGGGTCGAACATGACGATGGTGGTGGCGATCACGAGGACGGCGATCGGACCGGCGAGCACGCTCATGAGGAACCCCAGAGTGCTGGTGGACTCCGCGGTCGCGGTCTGGCCGTTGAGCTGGATGGTGAGGGCGGTCATGCCGATGTAGTGCATCCCGGTCACCGCCACGCCCATGATCAGGCTCGCGCCCATGCTGGACCACAGGGCGTGGATGGAGACCGCCGCCCACAGCGCCGCCGTGGCGATCACGACGGTGAAGACGAAGGTGAGGATCACGACGCTGCCGTCGTAGTGGAGACTGCCGTCGATCCTGATGGCGCTCATCCCCAGACCCTGCATGGTCACGATGCCGTTACCGGTGATGATGCCGGCAGAGACGAGGGTCGAGGTGGAGCGGCCTCGGTAGCCGACGAGGAACATGCCGGCGGAGACACAGCCGATGACGACCGCGAGACTGAAGAACGTCTGGTTCCAGTCGTAGCGGATCGCCGCGTCCTCGACGTCGAAGCCGATCATGGCGATGAAGTGCATGGCCCAGATACCGCAGCCGAACGAGACGGAGCCCAGGGCCAGCCATCTGGCTCTGTGGAGGGGGCGGCGCAGCGACCGTGTCGTGCACCGCAGTCCGAGCGCCGACCCGAGGGTGGCCATCAGGTAGGCGGCGATCGGCGTCACGGCACCGTAGCTGAAGTTCGAGAGTGTGGCGGTCATACAGGTTCCCTTCGTGCGAGGCGGAAGGCAGGGATCCACGACGGCCGGATGGTGCGGGCCGTGGACGTCCACGGGGCGGGACCCGACGGCTGCCGCGCCGAGGGACCCGCCCCCGTCGGCCGACCCGGGCGTTCATGTACCGGCCGGGGCCAGCACGATGTCGAAGGAGACCTGTGACCAGGGGCCGTCCACCGCGCGGCCGTCCGGCGTCGGGGAGCCGGGGGCCTGGCGTTCGAACTTCTTCACCAGGGATTCCTTGACCCCGAACACTGTGTCCGAGTCGAGCAGTTCGTCGCCGCCGACGAAGATGTGGGTGACCAGGGTGCGCTGTCCGGCGGCGCTGACCATGAAGTGCAGATGCGAGGCCCGCATCGGGGACCGGCCGACGGCTGCGAGCATCTTGCCCACGGGGCCGTCGTAGGGGATGGGGTACGGCGTCGGCGTGATGCCCCAGAACGTGTAGCGTCCCTCGGCGTCGGAGAACAGATGGCCGCGGGCCGCGGTCCGGCCGTCGCCGTGCTGGACGTCGTACAGGCCCTCCGCATCGGCCTCCCAGACCTCGATGCGCGCACCGGCTACCGGCTGTCCGTCGCTGTCGGAGACGGTGCCCTCCACCCAGCACGGTTCCCCGGACGCGACGCCGGAGATGGAGCCGCCGAGGGGGATCTCGGGGCTGTTCTCGACGAAGAACGGGCCGAAGACAGTCGCCTCGGTCGCGTCGCCGTACGCCTGGTTGTTGATGCCGATGGTCTGCATGGAGAGGCCGAGGACATCGGAGAGCAGGATGAACTCCTGGCGCTTGTCGTCCGTGATGTGTCCGGCGGCGGTCAGGAACTCGATGCCCTTGGCCCACTCCTCCTCGGTCAGACGGACCTCGCGGGCGAAGGCATGCAGATGGCGCACGAGGGAGGTCATCAGCTGCTTGAGCCGCGGGTCGGAACAGCCTTCGAACGAATGGACGACGCGCTCGACCAGGTCCGCCTCGCGACGCTCCTGTTCGGCGGAGACGGTGTCGGTCATCGGGGCTCTGCTCCTTCCCAGGCCGCGAGGAGCAGCCCGGTGATGTGGTCGAGGGTCACGGGGGTCGGATTGGCCGGCGGCACGGCGGCGAGAACCGCCTCCGCGGCGGGGCCGATCCCGGACTCCGGCATGCCGTAGTCGCGAAGCGTCCGGGGCGCGTCGAGTTCGGCGCGCAGTCGGGCGAGGCCGTCGTTCGCGGAGTCGGCGTCGAGGGCGGCGGCGATGCGTCGCTCGGCGTCCGGAGCCGAGGGCGCGTTGAAGGCGAGCACATGCGGAAGGACGACGGCATGGGTCTGGGCGTGCGGGAGATCGAACATGCCCCCCAGGACATGACAGATCTTGTGGTGGAGCCCCGACCCCGCCGAGGCGAACACCACCGCGGAGAGATAGGCGCCGTACAGGGCGTGTTCACGCCCGTCGAGGCCGCCCGGGTCGGCGGCGACCAGTGGGAGTCCGACGCGCAGCGCCCGGATGCCCTCCCCAGCCAGGGCCCGGTCGATCGGGTCCGCCCGGGGCGCCCACATCGAGTCGACGCAGTGCGCAAGGGCGTTGAGGCCGGACGCCACACTCAGATCGACCGGCAGGGTGAGCATGAGCGTGGCGTCGTACACGATCGTGCGCGGGAGGACCCGGGGGTCGGTACCGGTGGTCTTCCGGGCGTTCTCGGTCAGTCCCCAGACGTTGGTGGCTTCCGAGCCCGCGTACGTGGTCGGCACCGCGACGATCGGCAGCCCGGTGGTGAGCGCCACGGCCTTGGCCAGGCCGGTCGTCGAGCCGCCGCCTACGCAGACGAGCGCGTCGACGTCATGGGCGGCCGCCTGCTCTCTGGCCCGCTCGGCGACCTCGACCGGCACGTGCATGGCCACCTCGTGATGCCAGTGCGCCACGGGCAGTTGTGCGGCGACCCGGTGGGCGAGTTCGCGTTCGGCCTCCGCGGCGATCACCATGACCCGCGTCGCGCCGAGCTCCTTGATCTCGTCGACCAGGTTCGCCTCCGCGGCGGCCGAGGCGAACCGCACACGTTGAGCGAGGGTGTCGTGGTCGAAGCGCATGTCCTTCACGACTTCCCCAGGATCTGGCGCATGGCCGTACGCAGAGCGCCCTCGGGGTCCTCGGCCAGGGTCATCGAGCGCCAGGCGATGTGCTTGTCGGGTCGCACCAGGACGACACCGCTCTCGTCGACCTCGCGCAGCTTCGCCCAGTCGTAGTACAGGTCGGTGACCTCCTGGCCCGGGCCGATGACGACGGTCGCGAGCGAGATCCCGAACTCGTGCGCGACCTTGTCGGCCACCGAGGCCCACTCCTGGCCGGCGACGCCGGTGACGAGGGTGAAGCGGTCGTAGGGCGCGAGGTCCATCAGCGCCGCCCGGTGCATGGTGTCACCGACCCAGGCGTGCGGCAGGTGCGAGCCGGGCACGGTGGACATCTCGTAGTACAGGTCGGGATCGCGGCCGGGCTCGGGCAGCGAGGCTCCGTCGGAGACGATCGCGGACGACTCGTAGTGCTGGCCGAGGTCGACTCCGTGGGCGTTGAACTCGTAGTTCTTCAGTTCCATCGCGTCGACCAGCGCGGCGCGCTTGGCCGCGCCCTCGGGTGTGTCGGCCTTCCGTTCCTCGATCGCGGCGACCATCTCCTCCTCGGTCGTGGCGTCGAGCAGTCCGAGCACCTCGAAGAACTGCACGAACTCACGGCTGGACCGGTTCGCTCGCCGGACGATGCGCTCGGCGACCGGCGCCCGCTCGGCCGAGTAGGTGTCCAGCAGGCTCGGATCGGCCTGACCGCGCAGTACGAGGGCGAGCTTCCAGGCCAGGTTGTAGGAGTCCTGGATCGAGGTGTTGGAGCCCAGACCGTTGCTCGGCGGGTGCCGGTGGATCGCGTCGCCGGCACAGAAGACGCGGCCCTTCTGGAGGTGCTTGGCGTACATCTCGTTGTTGCCCCACAGGCTGGTGCCGGTGATCTCGACGTCGATGTCGGGCATGCCGAGCAGGTCGCGCACGATCTGGGTGGCGGAGCCCTCGTCGACGACGGGGGGCTCGTCGTCGATGTCGTAGCCCCAGACGATCAGCCACTCGTTCCACGGACGCACCATGCGCACCAGACCGGCTCCGATGCCTCCGACGTTCGCGCCCGGCTGGATCACCCAGTACAGGACCGAGGGCCGGTGGCCGACGTAGGCCTCGATGTCGGCCTTGAAGGTGATGTTCATCGATCCGGCGATGTCCATCGCGCCCTCGTAGGGCAGGCCGATGTCCGCGGCGACCTTGGAACGGGCACCGTCGGCGCCGATCAGGTACTTGGCCCGGATGGTGTACTCGGCCCCGGTCAGCCGGTCGCGGGCTCGGACCTTCACGCCGTCCGCGTCCTGCTCGTGCGAGAGGTACTCCGTGGAGAACCGCGCCTGGGTGCCGCGCACGGTCGCGTTCCTGACCAGGATCGGTTCGAGATAGGTCTGCGGGATGTCCACCACGAGGCAGGGGGAGGCCAGTTGGTAGTCGGCCTCCCGCGCCGGGTGGGTGCCCCAGGTGTGGATGCGGCCGATCTCCTCACCGGCGATCGACGTGCAGAAGACCGTGTCGCCGACCAGGTGGTGCGGTGTGGCATCGGCGAGGACCTGGTCCTCGATGCCCATGTCCCGGAAAATCTCCATCGCCCGCTGGTTGGTGATGTGAGCCCGCGGTGTGTTCGCCGTCCACCGGTACTTCGTGATCACCATGTTGTCGACACCCAGGGTCGACAGGAACAACGCCGCCGACGCGCCGGCCGGTCCGGAGCCGACGATGAGGACATCGGTCTCGACCACCGACGACGCGGGCGGACGGGTCTCGGGCTGACCGTCGTCGAACACGGGCATGTGCCACACCTCTCTTCGTCCCGGACAAGGGCACCGGGTTGGTGTGTACGAGTGTCGGCGGTCACATCCGGACCGGCCCAACGATCTGGACCGAGATGGCGGAAATGAGCATCGCGGGAGCGGAGAGGCCGGTCAGACGGCCCTGGCTCGCACCTCGCCGGCGGTGATGCCGAACCGTTCGCGGAAGGTGCGGGAGAAGTACGCGAGCGAGGTGAAGCCGCAGCGTGACGCGACGTCCGCGGTGCGTAGGTCTCCGGCCGGATCGGAGGCGAGCATGCTGTACGCCGCGTCCAGCCGGCGCGAGAGGACGTGGGCGGGCACGCTGGTGCCGGCGGCCGCGAACAGACGCGACAGATGGCGCTCGCTGACGCCCGTGCCGGACGCTATGTCGGCAGCGCGGAGCGTGGGATCGGTGAAGTGCTCCTCGATGAACGTCCGAGCCACCGCCCGGTGTGCCACCGGCAGGGCGACGTGGCCGGAGGCGGCGAGCACCGAGACGAGCTCGACGACCGCCTGCTCGTCCGCCGGCACGGGGCGGTCCCGGCGGACCGCCCGTCCGGTCATCCGGGCCAGGGCGCGACCGTACGGGTTCTCGCCGGCGCCGACGTCGACGACGACGGGTGTGGGCACCGTCACCAGGCCGGTGAGCGCGGAGAACTCCGAACGGGGAACCTTGACGGCCAGTTCCTCCAGTCCGCGGCCGAACCCGCGGAGGAAGGGGCGGTCGGCGTCGCAGAGGAGGAGCTGTCCGGGGCGCAGCACCCGGCGGTGTCCGTCCTGCTCGAAGAGCGCCTCTCCCGTGATGGCCAGGTAGACGGCGATCGCGTCGGTGGGCTTGTCCTCGACGAGTTCGGCGGATCGCTCGACCAGGTGCCGGGTCCCGCGTACCCGGGCGAGGTGAACCCGTTCCAGCTGGAGGTTCACCTCGACCGCCGCGAACGACCCGGCCACCGGTGGGCGACAGGCGAGGGCGATCAAGGACTCCGCGTTGTGCCGCTCCCAGAGCTCCACCTGATGGTCCGGCTCGATCTGCGCGGTGGCGAAGCGATGGGCAGTGGGGATTCTGACAGCGCCGATCATGCTGCACACCTGCCTGCTCGATACCGACCGCACCACAGTGTGCGTCGGGGACAAGAAGGCGAACGGTACCGCCGGGCCCCGGTTCCGTAAACGGACCGTGCACCGCCGTGACCGGTGCGGGCTGCGAACGCGCGGCGCGGAGGGCCCGCCTACGGGTGTCCGATACCGCTCGACATGTACTGCTCGACCATGGCCGCGATCCGTTCCGTGGCCCGCGAGTTGTGTTGCGGTCGGCGGGCGAGCCCCAGGGTGACGGTCTCGGTCTCGGCGAGCGGGACGTAGACGACCCGGTCGAGCCGGAGGCTCTGCACCGATGCCGGGACCAGGGCGACACCGTGACCCGCCGCGACGAAGACGACCAGGGTGGAGGTCTCGCCGACCTCCGTCAGCGGTGCGGGTACGAAGCCGGCACGGGCGCAGGCCACGAGGACCCTGCCGTGCATCGAGGAGCGGCCCTGCGAGGGATGCACGACGAAGGGTTCGTCGGCGAGTTCCGCGAGGGCGATCCGGCTCCGGTCGGCCAGGCGGTGTCCGGCGGGGAGGGCTGCCACCAGTCGTTCGGACCGCAGGGCGGTGACGGTGAGGCCGATGTCCTTAAGGGAGTCGGAGCGCAGCAGGGCGAGGTCGTAAGTGCCGTCCCGCAGGCCTTCGACCAGTTCGGGATTGAGCAGTTCGCCGTGCAGTTCGAGGGACACGTCCGGGAGCTGCTCCCGGACCCGTCGGGCGATCTGCGGCAGGACGTCGTAGGTGGCCGTGCCCACGAAGCCGATGGACACCCGCCCCGACCGGCCGGTCGCGAGCTGCGCCATCTGCTCCTCGGCCCGCTCCACCTCGGCCAGGATCGATCGTCCATGGGCGACCAGCCGGCGGCCGGCCTCGGTGAGTTCGACCCGCCTGGTCGACCGGGTGAACAGTGTCGTGCCCAGCTCGTGCTCCAGTTGCTTGAGCTGCTGGGAGAGGGCGGACTGGGCCATGTGCAGCCGCTCGGAGGCGCGGCCGAAGTGGCACTCCTCGGCGAGTGCGAGGACGTAGCGGATCTGGCGGAGCTCCATGACCACAGCCTATCTCTCTGGCTGATTAATCATGCATCATTGGATATTGGACGTGATTAATGGCGGCACCTAGCGTCGCCTCCATGGAAGACAGCTTCGTTTACAGCGCAGTGCGAACCCCCTTCGGCCGCTACGGTGGGGCGCTCGCCGAGATCAGGCCCGACGACCTTGCCGCCACCGCCGTCACCGCGGTCCTGGACAAGACCCCCGCACTCGACCCCGCCGCCCTCGACGACGTGTTCTGGGGCAACGTCAACGGTGCGGGCGAGGACAACCGCAACGTCGGCCGGATGGCGGTTCTCCTCGCGGGGCTGCCGACGACGGTCCCCGCGACCACCGTGAACCGGCTCTGCGGCTCTTCCCTGGACGCCGCGATCATGGGCTCGCGTGCCGTGGAGAGCGGTGACGCGGACATCGTCCTGACGGGCGGGGTGGAGTCGATGACCCGGGCTCCGTGGGTGCTGCCCAAGCCGTCCCGAGCTTTCCCCGCCGGTCATGTGACCGCCCTGTCGACCACCCTGGGCTGGCGACAGACCAACGAACGCATGCCGAAGGAGTGGACCGTCTCCCTCGGCGAGGCCAACGAGCAGCTCGCCGACCGGTTCGGGATAGCGAGGGAACGGCAGGACGAGTTCGCCGCCCGTTCCCACAACCTCGCGCACGCCGCCTGGGAATCGGGCTTCTACGACGACCTGGTGGTACCGGTCGTGCTGGACGGCGAGGCGGTCCTGTCCCGTGACGAGGGGATCCGGCCCGGGTCCACGCCGGAGAAGCTGGCCGGCCTCAAGCCGTCCTTCCGGCCCGAAGGCCGCATCACGGCGGGCAACGCCTCGCCGCTCAGCGACGGCGCGTCCGCCGTGCTGATCGGCTCCGAGGCGGCCGTCTCCCGGATCGGCAGCGCGCCGCTGGCCCGGATCGCCGGGCGCGGGGTGTCGGCGCTGGACCCGCAGATGTTCGGGTTCGCGCCGGTCGAGGCGGCCGAGCGGGCCCTGAAGCGGGCCGGGATCTCCTGGGCCGACGTGTCGGCGGTCGAGCTCAACGAGGCCTTCGCCGTGCAGTCCCTGGCCTGCGTGGACGCCTGGAAGATCGACCCGGGGATCGTGAACACCCAGGGCGGTGCCATCGCCCTCGGGCATCCGCTCGGCGCCTCCGGCGGCCGGATCCTGGGCACCCTGGCCGCGCGGCTGCGCACCTCGGGACGGCGGTGGGGGGTCGCCGCGATCTGCATCGGCGTCGGACAGGCTCTGGCCGTGGTCCTGGAGAGTGCGGCATGAGCGTTCGGGTGTGCGGGGATCCGGACGAGGCCGTCGCCGGGACCGAGGACGGCTCGACCGTGCTGGTGGGCGGGTTCGGCATGGCCGGGATGCCGGTCGAGCTGATCGAGGCGCTCATCCGGCAGGGCGCGACCGACCTGACCGTGGTGTCGAACAACGCCGGAAACGGCGACACCGGGCTCGCCGCGCTGCTGGACAAGGGGCGGGTGCGCAAGATCGTGTGCTCGTTCCCCCGGCAGTCGGACTCCTGGGTCTTCGACCGGCTGTACCGCGAGAGACGCATCGAACTGGAGGTGGCCCCGCAGGGCACGCTCGCCGAACGGCTGCGCGCGGCCGGTGCCGGGATCGGCGCGTTCTACTCGCCCACCGGAGCCGGCACCCTGCTCGCCGAGGGCAAGGAGACCCGGGAGATCGAGGGTCGCACCCATGTCCTGGAGTACCCGATCAAGGGGGACGTCGCGCTGATCGGCGCCCACCGGGCCGACCGGATGGGCAACCTCGTCTACCGCAAGACGGCCCGCAACTTCGGACCGGTCATGGCCACGGCGGCGATCACGGTCGTGGCCCAGGTGCGCGAGATCGTCGACATCGGCGCGCTGGATCCCGAGGTCGTGGTGACCCCCGGCATCTACGTCGACCGCGTCGTGAAGGTGGTGCCCGCAGCATGAATGCGACGAACTCGCCTCTGCCCCTGGTGGAGCACCTCGACCGGGGGCCGCGGACCGAGCAGGAGTTGGCCGCACGCGTGGCCCGTGACATCCCGCACGGCTCCTACGTCAATCTGGGCATCGGCCGGCCCACCCTGGTGGCCGACCATCTTCCGCCGGAGACGGGGGTGGTGCTGCACACCGAGAACGGCATGCTCAACATGGGCCCGGCGGCCAGGGACGGGCAGATCGACCCCGATCTCGTCAACGCGGGCAAGGTCCCGGTCACCGAACTGCCCGGAGCCGCCTACTTCCACCACGCCGACTCCTTCGCGATGATGCGCGGCGGCCACCTCGACATCTGCGTCCTGGGCGCCTTCCAGGTGTCGGCCGCCGGCGACCTCGCCAACTGGCACACCGGCGCCCCCGACGCCATCCCGGCCGTCGGGGGCGCGATGGACCTCGCGATCGGCGCCAAGCGGGTGTTCGTGATGATGACGCTGTTCACCAAGGACGGCGTGCCCAAGCTGGTCCCGGAGTGCACCTATCCCCTAACCGGCGTGGGCTGCGTCGACCGTGTCTACACGGACGTCGCCACGTTCCGGATCGACTCCGGGGGCGCCACCGTCCTGGAGACCTTCGGCATGTCGTACGGCGATCTCGCGCAGCGCCTGGACCTCCCTCTGTCGCGGGTGAACGCCATCTGAGGTGTGCCGTCGTGCAGGTAGCGGTCGGGCCGAGATGTCAATGGGCGGATCCGAGCGGATCGGCCGACGCCGATGACCGCTGTCTACTCGGCCCGCGTCCGGCTTCCGCGGGCTTTCTGACCGACCCGTGTCTCAACTCGTCGTTGCTGCACCGCTCCTTGCCGGTGCCCGTGTGATCTTCCCGGCGAAGAAACCCGCCCGAGACATGAATGAAAGAACTACCTGCCGGACGCTCGACACGGCGCAACGTGGAGTCTATTTTGGAATCAGATTTCACCTGACGGAATGGAGGTCAAGTGAGCATGGCACCTATTGAGGCGTCGACCTCGGTGGCGATCGCCGGAGGTGGGCCCGTTGGGATGGCGCTCGCCATCGACCTTGCGCAGCGCGGCGTGGCCAGCGTGGTCTTCGAGAGCCGCGCCGAAGCGGACCGCTTCTCAGCGCGCACCAACATGACAAACGTCCGTTCGATGGAGCACTTTCGCCGTTGGGGGATAGCGGACGCACTGCGGGAGAACGACCCCGTCAGCCCGCGGATCCAGCGGGACGTGGCCTTCGTGACACGACTGAACGGGCATCTGATCCAGCACTTCCCCCGGGCCTACGAGTGGTCCGAGCGGCTGCCGATCGCCTCGGAGGTCGCCGAGTGGGCGCCCAACGAGGCGATCGAGAAGACCCTGCGGGCCCGCGCGGCCGAACTCCCGCTGATCGACGTGCGCTTCGGGCACGAGGTCGAGTCGTTCGAGCAGGACGACGACGGCGTCACCGTGCACGTGACCGGTCCCGACGGGCCGCTGGCGTTCCGCAGCGACTATCTCGTGGCCGCGGACGGAAGCCGGTCACGGCTGCGCAGCCGGATCCTCAATGTGCGCATGGAGGGCAGGCCCAACCTGGCGCGGAGCTTCCTGTGGCATCTGCGGGCCCCCGGGCTCGCCGAGCACTGGAAGGCCTCGCCCATGGTGTCCATGACGCTCTTCTACAACGAGGACCGCAACTGCGACAGCCTGGTGCCGCAGTCCGGCGAGGACCAGTGGGCGTACTTCTGTTCCCCGGTCCCCGACCACATCGACGGCGACGACTGGGAAGCCTGCCGCGCCATGCTCTTCCGGGCGGTCGGCGCCGAGTTCGAGGTCGAGCCGCTGGAGGGCGGCACGTTCATCACCCACTCGATGCAGGCGCCGCGCTACGACTTCGGCCGGGTGCTCCTGGCGGGAGACGCCGCACATCTGGTCTCCCCGATGGGCGGGTTCGGTATGAACATCGGCATCGGGGACGCCGCCGACCTCGGATGGAAGCTCGCGGCACTCGTCCAGGGATGGGGCGGCCCCCTGCTCCTGGCGAGCTACAGCATCGAGCGGGGCGAGGCGGCCCGGTTCATCCTCGACGGCTGCGAGCGCAACCAGGCCGTGGGCGCCTCGGAGCTGGTGCGTGACGGCATAGAGGACCCGGGTCCGCGGGGGGATGCCGTCCGTGCCGAGGTCGCCGAGGACATCCAGGTGCAGAAGGCGCGGCAGTTCAAGCGCATGGGCGGCCAACTGGGCTACCGCTACTCCAGTTCACCCGTCATCGTGCGCGACGGTGTGGACGAGCCGCCGGCCGACTTCGAGGACTACGTCCCCTCGGCGGCGCCCGGCAACCGGGCTCCGCACCACTGGCTCAAGGACGGTTCCTCGCTCTACGACCACATCGGCCAGGGCTTCACCCTCCTGGTCCTGGACGCGATCGAGACCGAGCCGCTGCGCAGGGCAGCCGCCGCACGCGGCGTCCCGCTCGATGTGTTCACGCCCGGCGAGCCCGACCGGGCCGCCCTGTACGACCTCTACCTGGCACCCGCGGCCCTGGTCCGCTCGGACCACCACGTCGCGTGGCGAGGACCCGCGCTGCCCGAGGACGTCGACCGTCTGCTCGACGTCGTCACCGGATCGTCGGCCCGGCCGGCGACCCTGACCCGTTGACCGTGCCGCCCGGCGCACCATCACACCGCACCATCGGACAAGGAGTCCCACCATGCCCAAGGTCACCCGTCTTGGCCACGTCGGTCTGTTCGTCACCGATCCCGAGGTGATGCTCGAGTTCTACTCGGGCTTCCTCGGGATGACCGTGACCGACCGCGACGAGCGGCGCGTCTTCCTCAGCTCGCGTCCCGGCGAGGAGCACCACGAACTGCTCCTGGCGAAGAACGAGGAGCGGCACACCGACCCGCAGCAACTGTCCTTCGTCGTCGAGTCGCTCGCGGACCTGCGGGAGTTCTACGCGCAGATCGTCGAGCGCAAGTACTCGATCGACCACGTCAACAACCACGGCAACGCGATCGGCTGCTACTTCCGCGACCCCGAGGACAACCGTGTCGAGGTCTACTGGCACACGGGTATCGACTGGCCGCAGCCCTTCAGCCAGCCGATCGACCTGTCCCTGACCGAGGCGGAACTGCTCGGCGTGCTGGACGAGATGAAGGCCTCCGCGTGAGCGTGCGCGGACTCCTGAGAGGAGACCGTCCTTGAAGGAAGGCATGATCGCCGAGGTCGTCGGGTTCGTCGGCCACGAGGACACCGTCATCGAGGGCTATCTCGCCCGGCCCGTCACCGGCGAGCCGACCGCCGGCGTGGTGGTGCTCCACCACGCACCGGGACTCGATCCGTGGTGCAAGGAGGTGGTGCGGCGCTTCGCTTCACGGGGTTACGCGGCCATCTCTCCGCACCTTTATCACCGGCGCGGTCCCGGGCACTGGGCGGATGTCGCCGCCGCCGCACGTGCGGAGGGGCTCGCCAAGGCCATGCCGAACGACCAGGTGATGGGGGACATCGCCGGGGCCGCGGCGTACTTGCGGGCGCAGCCCGGTGCCAATGGCAAGGTCGGGGTGATCGGCTTCTGCTCGGGCGGCCGGCAGGCGTTCCTGGCGGCCTGCGATGTTCCCTCACTGGACGCGGCGGTGGACTGCTGGGGCGGGAGCATCCTCCCGCAACCCCCCGATCCCAGTCGCCCGGGTCCGGCGCCGAAGGGCGTCATCCACCGGGCGCCGGACATGGCGATGCCTCTGCTGGGGATCTTCGGCAACGACGACCTCAATCCCGACCCGGAACAGGTCGACGAGATCGAACGTGTGCTGACCAAACACGGGAAGTCCTTCGAGTTCCATCGCTACGACGGCGCCGGCCACGCGTTCTTCGCCTCGGACAAGCCCAACTACCGGCAGGAGCAGGCCGTGGACGGGTGGGAGCGGGTCTACGAGTTCTACAACGCGCACTTGCGCTGAAGGAGGCCCCCCATGTGCACGTGGATGACCGAGCAGATCGGCATCGCCGGTGCGGCGCGAGGGGTGCCGGACTGGCTGAAGGTGAAGCGGGCCAACGTCTTCTACGACCACCCCGTCAGTGCTCCGTACGACCACGCGCTGATCATCGATTTCGTCGACCCCGACGCCGGCGTGGGCGCTCGGGTCGGGGTCGAGCTCAGCGCCGCCTCGGCGTGGGAACTGGTGCGGGCCATCACGGCCGCCCTCGAAAGCCCCGAGGCCCAGGCGGACCTTGTTGCCGAACGGCAGGCCCTGATGCCCTCGGAACAGGAAACCCTGTCGTAACCCTTGTGTGGTGCCGGTCACGCTGCTAGGTTCGCCGCATTCCATCTGGTGGAATCAATTTCCGCATCTGATCCTCCCTTGAAGGTCTCAACGGCCGCTCCCGGACGGATGTGCGGGACGCAAGGAGTCGCACATGCACAAGGACGTGTTTGCAGACATTCCGGCCCGTCGGTGCGCAAGGCTCGCTGTCGCCGGACTGAGCGTGATGCTCTGTCTGGCGGCGAGCGGGTGCGCCGACACCGGCACCACCTCCACGGCCGCAGGAAACACCTCCCCCCGGAGTTCCGGTTCGGCGGACCCCTGGGCTGTGACGGACCTGGCCGACTACACCGGTGGCAGGTCGGGGGCGGCAGACAGCGGCCTCTCGCCGGTGAAGATCGGCTGGGTCAACCAGCAGGGCGGTTCGCTCGAGTACCCCAACGCCACACGCGGTGCTCAGGCGGCGGTGAAGTACATCAACGAGGAACTCGGCGGGATAGACGGCCACCCGCTCGAGCTGAGCACCTGTTACGTGGTCAACAGCGAGCAGGAGGGCAACTCCTGCGGACTGAAGATGGCCAACGACGACGACATCAAGGCGGTCCTCGTCGGCACCCTGATCAACGGCGGACAGTCCATGCGGGCGGTCATCCAGGGCAGCAAGCCCATCCTGATGTCGAACTCGATCAGCGCCCCGGACGCCAAGGGCAAGAACGTCTTCATCTTCAACGGCAACCCCGACTCGATCTTCGGCGGACTGGCGACCTACCTCGACGAAGAGGTCAAGGCCAAGACCGTGGCAGTCGTCTACCCGCAGGACGCACAGAGCATCGGCGGCGTGGATGTGCTCCGCAAGGACCTGAACAAGCTCGGCATCGAGCTCAAGGCCGTCGGATTCGACCCGTCGACGACCAATCTCACCGCGGCCGCGGTCGCCGCCGGCGTCCAGACGGCCGACGCCGTCGTACCACTGGTGTCCTCGCCGCCGAACTGCATCTCGGCGGCGAAGGCCCTGGACTCCCTGGCGGTCAAGGCTCCGATCGTGTCGACCGGTTCCTTCTGCTTCTCCGAGGCGGTCGCCCAAGGACTGGGCGGAGAAGCGCCCAAGTGGCTGCAGCTGTCGACGCAGACCAACGTCGCCGACACCTCCCTCACCGATGTCCAGGCCTACCTCAAGCAGTCAGAAGCCGCTTCGCTGAGCGCGGACGCCCAGAGCGACTCCGACGCGACGCTCGCCTGGAGCCTGGTCATGACAGCCGCCAAGTTCCTCAACGAGGCCGGTGGCGCGGACGCGACCACGACGACCGTGGCGAAGGCCGCCAAGTCCTTCTCGGGCCCCATGCTCCTGGGCAGCGAGACGGTGAAGTGCGGTTCATACCGCGACCAGCCGGGCCTCTGCGGCGCCCAGAGCCGGGTCTTCGAGCACACCGGTGGCAATACCTTCTCCGCCGCCACTGACTGGATCACCCCCGCCGGGCTCTGACCGTCGAAGACACATAACGCACCTCCTACGACAACCACAACCGCGATCAACCCTTTGCCGACCACCCCCGCCCGCATGACGGCGGGCGAGGACGAGGAGACGCCATGAGCGCCCCAGCGAGCGCAACAATCCGGCCCCGTGAACCCAACCCACGTCCAGAGGACCTGGTGGAACGCGCGGCGGCCTTTCGGGACCGACTGCTCGACGAGCAGGAAGCGACGGAGGAGCGAGGCGCCTACTCGCCCGAGACCCATGAGCTGTTCCGTCAGGCCGGCTTCTACCGGACCCTCCTGCCCCGCCGATACGGCGGTTTCGAGTTCGACGTACCCACGTTCCTGCGGGTCATCGTGGAGATCGCCCGCGGATGTCCCGGCACCGGCTGGGGCCTGTGCCTCGCGGCCGGCCACGGCCTGCAGATGGGTGGGCTCTACGGCGAGGCCGCGCAGGCCGGTGCCATCGGACCCGACGGGGACTTCGCCGCACCGATGCGCGGCATCCCGATGGGTACGGCCACACGGACGGAGAAGGGGGGGTGGCAGGTCACAGGAACGTGGGACTACTGCTCCGGGTCGCCGTACTCCACCCATGCGATGCTCGCGGTCCGCCTCGACGAGGGCGACGGTCCGACGGGTGCCCAGGGACTGGCGTTGGTGCCGCGCGCGGACTGGACACTGATGGACGACTGGCGCCACCGCTCCTTCGGCATGCGCGGCAGCGGCTCCAACAGCATCCAGGTCGACGCAGCCGTGATACCCGACGAGTTCGTGGTCCGGGGAAACCCGCTGGGCTTCGCCGGCAAGCCGGACACGCCCGGGTACCGGCTGCACGGCAATCCCATGTACGCCGGGCACTCGATGGGCTACCTCCAGCTGGAGATCACCTCGGTGCTGGTGGGCTGTGCCTACGCGGCACTCGACGAGTACGAGCGGATCATCCGCGCCAAGAGGACACCGGGGCCCCACGGCGTTCCGCGATTCCAGACAGCCGACTTCCAGCGCTACTGGGGCCTGGCCAGCGGAAAAGTCAGTGCGGCCGAGGACGTGCTCCTGCGCAGCAGCGAGTTCTACATGGAACTCTGCCGGGAGGCGGTCGTCGACGACATGGGTTTCGCCCCGGAGCGGCTGATGCGCATCCACGCCAGCACCCACCACGCCGTCAACCTCGCCTGGGAAGCGGTCGAGTTGCTGTTCCGCACCTCCGGAACCAGCGAAGGGGGACGCAACGGCTCGCGCATGCAGCGGTACTACCGGGACATCTCCACTGCGCGGACCAACGTCGGACTGCAGTGGGAGACCTTCGCCACCGGGCTGGCCCAGGAGCACTTCGACCTGGGTGCCGACACGTTCGTCTGAGTCGGCGGCACGGCTGAAGGAGTGAGTACATGCAGACACTTGTTCTGTTCGCACTGCTCGGGCTCGGTTCGGGTGCGGTCATCGCCGGCATTTCGCTGGGTGTGGTGCTGGGCTGGCGAGGCAGCGGCTCGATCAACCTGGCCGCGGGAGCGACGGTCATGGTCGCCGGCTATGTGTTCTGGGCGCTGCGGACCGGATTCTTCGGGTTCGCCCTCCAGACCATCCCGGCGATCGTCCTGACGCTGTTGTTCATGGCCCTCTACGCCGTGGTCGTGGAGCTGGTGGCCGTGCGGCCGCTGCGCACCGCCTCCCCGCTCGCCAAGCTCGTGTCATCTCTGGGTGTTCTGCTGCTGACTCAGGCGCTGGTCCTGCTGATCTTCGGCACCGCGCCGCTGAACAGCCCGGCAGTGCTCACCGGTGACGTGGTGTCCGTCTTCGGAGTGGCGGTACCCGCGGCGCAGTTCATCCTGGCCGGGATCGTGGTGGTGCTGGCCGCCGGTCTCGCCGCCGTCTACCGCTTCACCCGCTTCGGGCTCGCGACGCGGGCCGCCTCGGAGAGCGAGAGCTCGGCCGCGCTGGCCGGGCTGTCGCCGAACGTCATCTCGCTGGGCAACTCCGTTCTCGCGCATGTGGCCACCGGCTTCGTGGGAGTGCTGGCCGCCTCGATCGTCGGGCTGAGCGCCACGACACTGCCCCTTCTGATCATCCCGGCGCTGGCGGCGGCGCTGTTCGCGCGGTTCACCTCGTTCGGTATCGCGTGTGCCGTCAGCCTGCTCATCGGGATCAGCGAGTCGTTGCTCTACCAGGCGTCGAACGAGTCGTGGTTCCCGACCCAGAACGGCTCCGCCCTTCCGGGTGTCCAGCAGGTGGCCGAGTTCCTCCTCATCGTCATCGCCCTGTGGTGGCGGGGCTCCAGCCTTCCCCTCCGCGGCGACCTGGTGGAACGGTCCCTGCCGATGGTGCCCGAGCAGGGCAGGCTCGTCGCGCGGGTCGCTCCGGTGGCCATCGTGTGTGCCGTGGCGCTGGTGGTGCTTCCGTCCGGCTTCCGGCAGGCCGTCACGACCGGCCTGGTGGCCACCGTCCTGTGTCTCTCCTTCGTGGTGATCATGGGATACGTCGGCCAGCTCTCGGTCGTCCAGTTGGCACTGGCAGGCGTCGCCGGATTCGCGCTCTCGCACCTCGAGACCGCCTACGGCATCGGCTTTCCCCTGGGCCCGATCCTGGCGATCGCCGCGGCGACCGTGCTCGGGGTACTCATCGGTGCCAGCGCGCTGAGGGTGCGGGGAGTCACTCTGGTCGTGGTGACACTGGCGGCCGCGATCGCCATCGAGCAGTTCGTCTTCGCCAACCCGGACTGGGGCGGTGGCCAGACCGGGGCCTCCGTCGAGTCGCCCACGCTGTTCGGCTTCAACCTCGGCACCGACGCCTCATTCCGCGGCTTGGACGGGACGCTGCCCAGCCCGGTCTTCGGCCTGCTGGCGCTGGTGATGACCGTGCTGCTCTACACGTTCGTGGCCAATCTGCGCAGGGGAGACCTGGGACGCCGCATGCTGGCCGTGCGCTCCAACGAACGCGCCGCCGCGGCGGCGGGCGTCAACGTGCGGGCCGTGAAGATCCAGGGCTTCGCCATCGCGTCCTTCCTGGCCAGCGTCGCCGGCGTGATGTACGCCTACGACTTCCGCACGGTGTCGGCGAGCAGCTACGACACCATGAGCGCCCTCTCCCTGGTCGCGAGTGTCTACGTCCTGGGTGTGACGCTCGTCCAGGGCGGGGTGCTCGCCGGATTCGGTGCCGCCGGAGCGGTGATCCCGCTCATCCTCCAGACCTGGGTTCTGCCCGAGAACCGGGTCTCCATCTACATGCAGCTCATCATCGGGGCCGGTCTGCTCATCCAGCTGAGGTTCTGCCCCGACGGGCTTCTGGTGGCCTCGGCGCTGAAGCGGGAGCGACACGGGCGGGCCGCACGCGCCGGCAAGGCCTTGTCCCCGGTGGGCGCCAAGCCGCAGGGAGGTGTGTGACCATGTCGAGCCCGGTTCTGTCCGCTCGCGGGATCAGTGTCCGGTACGGCGGAGTGCAGGCGCTCTCCGGCGTCGACATCGAGGTGGGTCCCGGCCAGATCGTGGGACTGATCGGCCCCAACGGGGCGGGGAAGACCACGTTCATCGACGCCGTGACCGGTTTCGCGCGGTGCACGGGCAGGGTCGAGGTGGCCGGACGCGATGTCGGGCGCATGCGCCCGCACGCCCGGGTCCAAGCCGGCCTCGGCCGGACCTGGCAGGCCGTGGAGCTCTTCGACGCGCTCACGGTGGCGGAGAACCTGGCCGTCGCCGCCCGTCGGCCCACGATCTGGACGACGCTGCGCGAGCTGCTGGTCAACGCCGAGACGACCAGGCCCACGGTGCATCACGCCCTGGAGGCGCTCGGCATCGCGGATCTCGCCGAGGCCATGCCCGCCGAGCTCTCGGAAGGGCAGCGCAAGCTGGTCGGCATGGCCCGGGCCTTCGTGGGTGAGCCCAAGGTGGTGCTGCTGGACGAGCCGGCTGCCGGCCTCGACACCGACGAGAGCGCGGAGCTCGGCAAACAGCTGCGCCGACTCGGGGACCAGGGCACCCCGATGCTGCTGATCGACCACGACATCAACCTCGTGTTCGCCACCTGTGACCACGTGGTCGTCATCGAGTTCGGCCAGGTCATCGCGACGGGTCGCCCGACGGATGTGCGCCGCGATCCCAAGGTGGTCTCCGCCTACCTGGGAACGGCCGCTTCCGAGGACGTCAAGGTCGGGGAGGAGCAATGACCCAACCAGTACTGCGCATCGAGGGTCTGACCGCCGGTTACGGCAACGTCGACGTCGTTCGCGATATCCATCTGGAGGTCGGAAAGGGCGAGGTGGTGGCCTTGCTGGGCCCCAACGGGGCCGGCAAGACCACGACGCTGCGCGCCCTCTCCGGTCTGGTGAAGGTCTCGGCGGGTTCCCTGTCGATGGACGGACAGAACCTCACCGGGCTGACGCCGGCCGCCCGAGCGCGGCGCGCCATCGCGCACGTCCCGGAGGACCGGGGCCTGTTCCGTGGGCTGACCGTGGCCGAACACCTCAGGCTCGGACCACGCGGTGAGCACCTCGACGCGCAGGTGGCCTACCGGTACTTCCCGGCGCTCCCGTCTCTCGCCGACCGACGGGCGGGTGTGCTCTCCGGCGGCGAGCAGCAGATGCTGGCGGTCGGACGGGCCCTGGCCCGCAAACCCGCGCTGCTGGTGCTCGACGAGCTCAGTCTCGGGCTGGCCCCGGTGATCGTCGAGCAGTTGCTGCCCGTGATCCGGGCCTACGCGGACGAGAGCGGCTGCGCCGTCCTGCTGGTCGAGCAGCACGTGCACCTGGCTCTTGCGATATCCGACCGGGCGTATCTGATGGCCCACGGCGTCGGCAGCGACAGCCACGACGCCGCGGTGCTGCGACGAGACCGCAGCGTGATCCAGGCCAGCTACCTGGGTGGCCAGGAGTGGACACCCGCAGCTGACCGCGAAGAGCAAGGAGAAGTTGGATGAAAATCGGAATCATCGGGGCCGGCCGGATGGGCCAGGCGCTCACGGGTCTCCTCGTGGATGCAGGGCACGACGTGGTGCTCGCGAACTCCCGAGGCCCCGCATCACTGGCCGAGTTGACGGCCGGGTTCGGTGAGCACGCCGGCGCGGCCGACGTCCCCGGCGCCGTAGCCGGAAGCGACATCGTCATCCTGGCCACGCCCTGGGGCAAGACCGCGGAGGCGGTGTCGGTGGTCGGGGACTGGTCCGGTGTGGTGGTGGTCGATACCACCAACAACCGCAGCAAGCCCGGCCCCGACGGCCTGATCGACATCGGGGACCGGGTCTCCAGCGAGGTCGTCGCCGAGTTCGTTCCCGGCGCCCGGCTGGTCAAGGCGTTCAACACCACGCCCATCCCGTTCCTTGTCAAGGGCCTGGGAGCTGCGGCGGGTGAGGACAACGCCGTGTACATCGCCGGGGACGACGCCGCCGCCAAGGCACTCGTCGGTGACCTCGTCGCCGGCATCGGTGGAGAAGCCGTCGACACCGGCGATCTGCACACCGGCGGCTGGTTGCAGGGCATGTCAGGTCCGCTGGCCGGGACCCTCGAGATGCTCACGCCGACCGATGCCCGGGCCCGTCTGGAGAAGGCCCGTGAACAGCTGCGTTAGCAACCGGCGTACCCAGCGATCCACTTGAACCAACTACACCCCTTCACACACATCCCCATACAAGGAAAGAGAGAACGACATGGCCATCGTCAACGTCAGCAAGTCCATCGCGCTCAAGGCCCCGGCCGACCAGGTGTGGGTGTTCGTCGGTGACTTCGGCGGCTACGCCGCCTGGCAGCCGCACATCGCCTCCGTCGAAATGCGCCCCGACGGCGAGCGCCTGGTCAACTTCACCCGCGGCGACTCGGTGCTCGACCGGATCTCCGCCAAGGACGACGCGGCACGCACCCTCACCTACGAGCTCGTTCCCGGCCAGAAGACGCCGATGAAGAAGCTCGCCGCCACGTTCACGGTGAGCGGGTCCGGTGCCGGTAGCGAGGTCGAGTACGCCATCGAGGTCGACGTGCCGGACCCGATGCAGGCCGCTGCCCGGGCCGGCATCGGAGCCGACATCGACGGTGCGCTCGCCGGTCTCGACGCCAAGTTCAATGGGTGACGCAGACGGCGGGGCGCCCGTCGCCCTGGTCACCGGGGGTGCGGGATTCATCGGCAGCGCGATCGTCAAGGAACTGACGGCACGGGGCCACCGTGTCGCTGTGCTCGACCGGACCGGGGACGACGCCGTCGACCTCGCGGACGAGAAGCAGGTCCGTGTGGCCGCCCGCACGGTGCTGGACCGGTACGGCCGCTGTGACGTGCTGGTTCACGCCGGCGTCAACTTCGAGCGGGCGGCCCTGCCCGACCTCGACGCCGCGCTCCTGCGCCGGATGATGACCGTCAATGTCGAGGCGCCTCTCTGGCTCCTGCAGGAGCTGACGCCGAGCATGGCCGAACATGGCTTCGGCCGGGTCGTGATGGTCGTCTCGGACACGTTCTTCGACCCGCCGCCGGTGCCGGACATGCTCCCGTACGTCATGACCAAGGGCGCCCTGATCGGTGCCGCGCGCGCACTCGCGCGCTCCCTGGGCGCAGACGGCATCACCGTCAACTGCGTCGCACCCGGTATGACGCCGCCCCCGGTGTCGGAGCCCGGGCTGGGGGCGAAGGCGGCCGAGGCCGTCCGCTCCCGGCAGGCGATCCCGCGGACCCTGGTGCCCGAGGACGTGGCCGGCGTCGTGGGCTTCCTCGCGTCCAGGGAGGCGGAAGCCCTCACCGGGCAGACCATCTGCCCGGACGGAGGACTGGTGCTGCGGTGAACGACAGAGTGAGGAGCCGGAGCACGTCGTGGACAAGGTAGTCGAGAGCGCCGCCGCGGCTGTCCGGGACATCCCCGACGGAGCGAGCATCGCGGTAGGCGGGTTCGGGACGGCAGGTGTCCCCTGGGAGCTGGTGGCGGCGCTGTTCGACCACGGCGCACAGGACCTCACCGTCGTGACCAACAACTGCGGCGTCAACGGCGCGGGGCTGGTGCGGCTGCTCGAGGAGCGCCGCATCAGCAAGGTCATCGCGTCCTACTTCGGTCAGAATCTGGAGTTCTCGCGCCAGTACCTGGCCGGAGAGATCGAGGTCGAGTTGACGCCGCAGGGCACGCTGGCCGAACGCCTGCGCGCCGGCGGTGCGGGGATCGCGGCCTTCTTCACGCCGACCGGCGTGGGCACCGTGGTGGCCGAGGGAGGACTCCCTCGACGCTACGACGCGGACGGCGACGTCCTGGTGGCATCGCCGGCGAAGGAGGTCCGTACCTTCACGGTGAGGGGACGCGCCAGGGACTTCGTTCTGGAGGAGAGCATCGCCACCGACTACGCGTTCGTCAGGGCGGCGGTCGCGGACCGTCACGGCAACGCCGTCTTCCACGCCGCGGCGATGAACTTCAATCCGGATGCGGCGATGGCGGGGCACATCACGGTGGTCGAGGCGGAACGGGTGGTGGAAGCGGGCGGAATCGACCCCGACATGGTGCATCTGCCAGGTGTCTTCGTCCAGAAGGTGGTCGCGGTCAACGCGGGGAGGACCGGGTGAAGGCCGGCTGGACCCGCCCGGAGATGGCGGCGCGGGCCGCGCGGGAGTTGCGCGACGGCGAGTGCGTCAATCTCGGCATCGGGCTGCCCACCCAGGTGCCCCAGTACCTGGAGCCGGGCGTTCATGTGGTGGTTCACAGCGAGAACGGCGTCCTGGCCGTCGGGCCTTATCCCGAGGACGGCCAGGGGGATCCCGAGGTGATCAACGCCGGCACCGAGCAGGTGACCACGTTGCCCGGTGCGGCGTTCTTCGCGTCGTCGATGTCGTTCGCCATGATCCGCGGCGGACATGTGGACACCACCATCCTCGGCGGAATGCAGGTCTCGGCCACCGGAGATCTCGCCAACTGGATGATTCCGGGACTCATGGTGAAGGGGATGGGCGGAGCGATGGACCTGGTGAGCGGCGCCGGCCGGGTCATCGTGCTCATGGAACACGCGGCCAAGGACGGTTCCCCCAAACTCCTGCCTCGCTGCACTCTGCCTCTCACCGGCCGCGGCGTGGTCGACCGGCTCATCACGGACCTGGGTGTGCTGGATGTGACGGCCCAGGGTCTGCAGTTGGTCGAGCTGGCACCCGGTGTCGACCTCGACGTCGTGCTGGCCGCCATGGCGGCCCCGGTAGCCGTGGCACCCCAACTCGCCCGCAGCCGCGAGAGGGGCTGACCCAACCAGAACCGGGTGTGGCGTCCATGCTGGAGCATGGACGCCACACCCGGTTGACGGTTACATGCCCGAGGGTCCGCTGCCAGGAGTGCGGTGGCGGATCAGTATTCTCAGTGTCTTGCGGTGGATCGGAGGTCTTGTGAAGGAAGAGCGCTCATCCTCGGCCGTTGTGTCCGGTGAGGGTCGGGAGGCCGGGCATGTGCGGGCGGTTCAGCGTGCGGCTCGTATCGTGACGGCGTTGACCGAGCATCCGTACCCGTTGGGGATTGTGGAGCTGGCGAAGTTCGTGGGGTTGTCTCCGGGCAGCGTTCACCGGTTGTTGGCGACGTTGGTGAGTGTGGGGTGGGTGGAGCAGAACTCGCGGACGAGCAAGTATCGCCTGGGGATGGGTGCGGTGGGGATTGGCAGTGTGGCGTTGGCGACCAATCCGGTGGTGCACGATGGGCGTGCTTATCTGGCGCGGGTGGCGCAGTGGTCGGGTCACGATGCGGTGCTGAGTACGTTGGTGGGGGGCAAGACGGTTCAGTTGGCGCGGGCGGCGGGGATCAATACGGGATTGATCGAGTTCGAGGCGGGGCATCCGCAGCCGGCGCATGCGATGGCGGACGGCAAGTTGTTGTTGGCGTTCTTGCCGGAGGACGAGGTGACGGATGTATTGGACGGGGAGGAATTGAGGCGTTTCACGCCGCATACGATCACTGATCTGGATCGGATGCGGCGTGAGTTCGATGTGATTCGGGCGCAGGGTTATGCGGTCGACAATTTCGAGCGGTTTGACACGGGGCGTGGTCTTGCGGTTCCGGTGGTGGATTCGGGTGGGCGCCCGCTGGCGGCGATGATGTGTCTGGGCAGGTTGGATCCGGCGTTGGACGCGGAGTTGGTGCAGCAGTTGCAGGCGGTGGCGCGGGAGATGTCCGACCGTCTGAACGCGTCCGGAGATCTGCCGGCCTCGTCCTTCGAACCGACACAGTCCGAGGTTCGCGCCGATCCGGGCCCTGGCTGACGCAGGGGCGCCCCGTCCCTCGGGGGCGCTGGGTCCTCAGACCTCCGGGGTGAGTTCGCCGAGGTCGTCGAGAGCGACCGTCACGAACATCATCCAACGGTCTCCGTGGCCGCGGGTGACATGGCCGGCTCCGGTCACGTCGTCGATGAGGGCGACGTCACCGGTCACCGGGCGGGTGACGGTGCCGTCACCGGTCTCGTTCTCGGCCTTTCCGTTCAGGGTGATGCCGAACTGGCGACGTGGGCCGTTGTGCCACACACCGGGGGCGTAGCCCTCCAATCCGTAGTCGCGCCGGGTGACGAACGCCCCTACGGACGCCGGCCACTTGTCCACCGGCGGCACTGTGTCGAGGGCGTACGGCCACCGGAAGGGTTCCGAGCGCGAGCGCCCGCCGTCGTCGTAGATCCAGGTGAGAAGGGGTCGGCCCGGGCGAGGGTCGTGGTGGGAGGCGGCCCGGAGACGGCCCGGGTCTGGCACCCAGCCCGGCGTGGAGACGAAGAACAGCCAGGCGTCGTCGGGCCATGTGAACGTGATGTCGTCGCAGGCGCCGACGTCGAAGCAGACGACGTCTCCGGGTTCCAGTAGGTTCGCGTGCTTCCCCTTGGCGGAGAGCTCGATGCGGCCGGACAGCACTACGACCAAGTGGCAGCCGAGTTCGGGCAGCGCGGGCATGTCGTCTGCGCGCAGCCGGGCGAGCCAGAACCGCGATGCCGGGATGACGTCATAGGGACGGCCCTTGTCCCTGGCGTCGCGGTAGGGGAGGAGCACCTGACGCACATCCGCGGCTCCGGAGACGTCAGTGACGTGCAGTGCGCGCACTTCAGGCCTGGGCCGTTTCCGGCGTGTACTTGCCGCTCAACTGCTGCGGCGTGCCCTGGAGTCCGGCGAGAGCACGGTCGTGACGCGTCTCGCGCTTCCACGTGCGCTTGAGTTCGTCGTGCACGTCGATGCGCAGCCGCCCGAGCCCCCCGACCTCCAGTTCGACGACGTCACCGTCCATGAGCGGGTGCAGGCCGCCGTGGGTGGTTCCGGTGGCCACCAGGTCGCCGGGTTCGAGGGTGTGCAGCGAGGAGACGAACGCGATCGACTCGGCGACGCTGTAGGCCATGTCGTCGGTGTTGAAGTCCTGCATGAGGTTGCCGTTGGTCCAGAGGCGGACCGGCAGGTTCTGCGGATCGGGCACCTCGTCGGCTGTCACCAGGAAGGGGCCGATCGGGCAGAAGGTCTCACGGGACTTCATCTGGTAGAAGGCGTTCTGCCGGGGCGGGATGCCCCGGGCGGAGCCGTCGATGAGGTTGGTGTATCCGAAGACGTGGTCCAGGGCCTCGTCGACGGACACGTTCCGCGCCCGGCGCCCGATGACGACGGCGAGCTCGGCCTCCCCTTCGAACACCGTCGCGGCGATGTCGGGCAGCACCATCCGGTCGCCGTGGCCCACGATCGAGTGGGGCGTCTTGGGAAAACCGTTGATGGCAGGGAGCTCAGTGGCGCCCTCCATGTAGTTGCGGGCCATGCAGTCGATGTTCAGTGGCCTCGGGACCGGGGGCCGGACGCGGACGGAGTCCAGCGGGACACCGGTTCCCTGTTCGCTCGCCTGCCGGATCCTGTCCTCGAACTCCGTCCATCGTGTGATGACGGTCGTCAGCAGGTCCTGCGGGTGAGCCGGTGTCAGGTCGGCGACGGCGTCGCTGACGTCGATGACGGAGGCGCCGTCGAAGACGCCCAGCCGGAAGTCGTTGAAGAACAGGAGCTTCACGCGTTTTCCCTTCGGGTTTGGTCGAGAGTGCTCGGCACGAACTGGCCGTACTGGCCCCGGAAGAAGACCAGGGCCCGTCCGTTCTGTGCGGATGCGAGGTCCAGCACCCGTGCCACGGCGATGGTGTGGTCACCGGCGTCGTGCTCCGCGACCAGCTCGCAGTCGATCCAGGCGATCGCGTCGTCGAGGGCCGGCCCGGTGTCGCGGTGGTGCCAGCCGATCCCGCCGAACCGGTCCGCACCGGATCGCGAGAACTGCCGTGAGATCTGCTCGTGGTGGGAGGCCAGCACGCTGACGCAGAAGCGCCGCTCGGCCCGGACCAGCGGCCAGGTGCTGGATGTGTGGGCGGCGCACACGGAGATCAGCGGCGGGTCGAGCGAGACGGAGGTGATCGAGTTGGCCGCCATTCCCACCGGCTGACCGGAGGTGGTGGTCGCGAGCACGACCACCCCGGTGGGGAGGTGCCCCAGCACGTTGCGGAATTCACTGGGGTCGATGGCCTTGGGGAGTGACAGGTTGGAGGCTCGTTCACTTTGCGGTGACATGTCGTTATTCCATCTGTCGGAATCTGATTCCAAAAAGGTTAGTGACGTGTGCCATGGCCGTCAAGGGAGCTGACGTGCCTTCGCACGGCTGGGGAGACGGGGGAGACCCGGGCAAGGAGGTGCCTGCGGGTAGCTGCGGGCTGTGTAGCCTCGACCGCCCGGCTCCGCTTCGAGCCCCGTGATCCGCTTGCCGGAGCCGCCGGCTCGGCCTGTTCGTGGGCGGGCCTCGCGGAGGCCGAGAGGCTTCGCAGCCCCGGCGGCCTTTTGGATCAGGCTCGACGCGTATGAACCGGCCGGACCGCGCGCGGTTGGTCGCGTAATGGGCAGCCGGCTGTAAGGGGCGGTTCTTTGAAGGCGTGGCCTGGGAGGGCGTTTCCTCCCGTTGGCAAACTCCGCGCGCTGATCACGAACGGCGACTTCGACAACTACTGGAACCCGGCCCCGACCAGCAGAAGTTCAGCCTCACTGCTTGATCTCGACCGTCACTTCAAAGCCGTCACAGTTCGTCGGCACCGTGAACGCCGCCTTCGTCGGCATTTTCGACGCCGGGCAACAGGCGTGTCCCATGGTGACCTCGGTGACCAGCCGTTGGAGACCCACCCGGTCCGTGATCGTGCGGCCGGAGATCCCCAAGTCCTCGTCGATGACCTTCGCACGGCCGGGCGGTCAGCCCGGGGCGGTCGCGCGGAAGGCCATCGCGTACTGCAGACGCGTCGATTCCCTGGAAGCTCGCCGAACGGCGTCACGGCGGAGGCGGTCACCGCACTCACCCCCGCCCCGTGCGCGGGATTCCCCGCCCGCCCCGGCCGACGCGGCCAGGCTCAACTCGATCAGCCACCCCAGCTGTTCGAGGGCCAGGGGCCGGTTCGCCGTCGGCGGCATCGCCCACGACGGGGTCCCGCACGACCGTGTCCGGGGGCTCCGGGGTGGCAGCCGGATTCGTCACCGGCCACTGAACAACACCCCCCTCCGGCACCACTGCAGACCTCAACAGGTCCACCAATTCGACGAGTTGGCGCAGACCGTCACGTCCGATCAAAGGGGGTGATTTTCCCGTTCCGGACCCTCATCACGCGCACTGTGCCTGGTCGAACGAGTGCGACGGCGTCATGTGGAACGAGTGGACCTTCGCCATGCCCATATGGGCGAGGATCTTGCCCTCGTCACTCCAGTCCACGCCAACTCCCTTGGTGCGATGCCCAGTTCCTCGGCAACCCTGGGACGTGCTTGTTGCCCGTAGAGCTTGGTCCGTTGATAGTTGACCGCTGATGCCTTCATCAGGATCCCCGCCCGCAGCATCGAATCGACCAGCGAACTCGTCGATCACCCTGGCCAGCGACCTGCCGTTCGCCGCCCGGCGTGGTGGCGACGTCGGTCTGTCAGCAGCCAGGTACTTGCTGACAGTCCGCCAGTTGAGCCCGGTCTCCTTGGCGACCCCCGACAGGCTGCGAAAGTCCCCTTGCGACGCTGCGTCCGCCGGCCCGCGCGATGCATCGCTCATAGCGGATGAAAGCCCCTGATGGCGGCCATAAACGCTACTGGGTCATGATCGTTTGGTTGCACTCTCGGTGATCTTGTGCCCATGACTGCGGGGAGGTGGGGCAGCGTGGTTCGAGGCGACCGTGGTGGGTGCGCCGCCGTGGCACCGGTTCAGGCGGTGCCCTCGAAGTAGCGCCTCGGGTTCTTCACCAGCATCGTGTCGATGTCGTCCTCGCTCAGCCCCTGCGCGAGCAGTGCGGGGATGACGTCCTCGCTGATGTGGCGGTAGTGCCAGCGGGGCGCGGCCTGGACCCGTTCGTGCTCGGTGAACCAGTCGATGAAGCAGGCCGCGTCGTGCGCGAGGGTGATGCTCTCGACGAAACCCCGCCGCACCAGTTCGACGATGGTGGCGATGCGGTCCTCGAACGGCAGCAGCACGTCCAGGCCGAACCGGTCCATGCCCAGGAACGAACCAGCCTCGGCCAGCTTGCTCAGGTAGTCGACGTCGGTGGAGTCGCCGGAGTGTCCGATGACCACCCGCGACAGGTCCACGCCCTCCTCCGCGAGCACCCGCTGCGCCACAAGGCCGGTCTCGCCGTGCGCGTCCGTGTGCACGGTGATCGGCGCTCCCGTCGCGACGGAACTGCGCCCGACCGCCCGCATCACCCGCTCGACCCCGGGAGTGAGACCCGGCTGGTCGATGGCGCACTTGAGGAAGGCCGCGCGGACGCCGGTGTCGGCGATGCCCTCGGTGAGGTCCTTGACGAACAGGTCGACCATCGGCTCCGGCCGGTCGAACAGCAGCCCCGGGCCGGTGTAGTGGAACTGGAACGGCACGTCGTTGTAGGTGTAGATCCCGGTGGCGACCACGATGTTGAGGTCCACCTGTTCGGCGACCCGCTGGATGCGCGGGATGTAGCGGCCCAGGCCGAGCACGGTCGGGTCGAGGATGGTGTCGATGCCCAGAGACTTGAGTTCGCGGAGCTTGGCGACGGCGTCCGCCACCCGTTCCTCCTCGTCCCAGTGCTCGTAGTTCTGGCGGTGTTCCTCGCCGAGGACGAACACGTGCTCATGGACGAGGACGCGGCCCAGTTCGCCGGAGTCGACGGGGCCGGTGGCGGTCTGTACGGAGGACATGGGCGGCTCCGATTCGAAGGTGACGTCGGATTCAAGCAAAATCTGCGCGCTGCCCACCCTCCCCGTCAAGCGTCGCGTGCCAATCAATTGAATCCGGCGTCAGATTCGGATTAGGGTCACGGCGGCCGTCGCGACGAGGTGACGGCCCTGAGCGCCGAGCCCACCCGAGGAGTCCGTCATGCCGCAGGCCATCGTTCCCTTGTGTCCCACCACCGCCTCCGACCTGCGGGATCTGGTCGGCGTCGAGCTGGGGCCCACCGACTGGCACACGGTGGACCAGCGGGTCATCGACGCGTTCGCCGACCTCACCGGGGACCACCAGTGGATCCATGTGGACGTGGAGCGCGCGGCGGCCAGTCCGTTCGGCTCCACGATCGCGCACGGGCTTTACAGCCTGTCCCGTACGCCGACCTTCATGGAGGAGCTGATGGCGTTCGACGGGTTCGCGCACAGCCTGAACTACGGCTACGACAAGGTGCGCTTTGTGCGTCCGCTGCCGGTCGACTCGCGGATCCGGATGAGGGCCGTCGTGCTCTCCGCCGACGAGTCGGCGCCCGGCCGGATCCAGCTGCTGACCCGGCTGACCGTGGAGGCGGAGGGCGTCGAGAAGCCCATCTGTGTCGCGGAGTCGATCGGGCGCTTCACCGAGCGCGGGGCAGCCTGACGGCGACCGCCGTGTGATTGCCTCGCGCTCCCCGCGACCGCCCCGCCTTGCGTCAGGGCGCGGCCGGCAGGCGCAGGGTGAGGGCGTTGTACCAGAGCCGGTTGAGGTTGGTCACCAGCTGCTCGAACGGGATCTCGTGGCCGTAGACGTAGACCAGATAGGCCATGCGGCTCATCATCGCGGACAGGGCCAGAGAACCGATCTCCGGATCCACCTCGGGGTCCGCCCGGCCCTGCTCCTGAAGCTTGCGGATCAGGCGCGCGTTGCGCTCCGCGAAGGCCATGCTGCGCCCGAGCCGCATCGCGCGGAACCGCTCGTCGATCTGGGACACCTGTTCCAGTACGGCCATCAGGCGTGCGTTGTGCTCGTACGTCGTCAGGTACTCGCGGTTGGCCAGGTCGATCAGGATCCGGGGGTCGTCGACGTCGGAGCGTTCCCGCACGTGCGGGTGGACCATCTCCTCCTGGACCTGCTCGACGACGGCGGCGAAGATCTCCTCCTTGCTGTCGAAGTAGGTGTAGAAGGAGCCCGACGCGGTGCCCGCCGTGCGGGCGATGTCGCTGATCCTGGCATCCAGGAAACCGTCCCGTTCGAACACCTCGCGGGCGGCGACCACCAGTGCCATGCGGGTGCGCATGCCGCGTCGGGTGCGTGGTGCCGGACGCTCGGGCTTGCTGTCGGTCGGTTCTCCGGCCTGCACGGGTGGTCCTCTCCTCGTCGGTGAAGCCTCACGTTATTGAATCCGGCGCCGAAATCAAATGACGGTCGTGCGGCCCGAAGGACGCGCCCCGAACGACGGCCGTCCGGGCCTGGAGTTGAACTTGACGTCAAGTTTAGTATTCTCCCGCCATCGCACAGCACGTCGAGGAAGGGACACCCCGATGCCCGAGGCCGTCATCGTCGCCACCGCCCGTTCGCCCATCGGCCGCGCCCGCAAGGGTTCGCTCGCCGCCATGCGGCCCGACGACCTGACCGTCCAGATGGTCCGGGCCGCTCTGGCGCAGGTCCCGCAGCTCGATCCCCGTGAGATCGACGACCTGATGCTCGGCTGCGGCCAGCCGTCGGCGGAGTCGGGGCACAACATGGCCCGCGCGGTCGCCGTACTGGCCGGTCTCGACCTGCTGCCCGGCGTCACGGTGAACCGTTACTGCTCGTCGAGCCTGCAGACCACGCGGATGGCCCTGCACGCGATCAAGGCGGGTGAGGCGGACGTCGTGATATCCGCCGGCGTGGAGACGGTGAGCAGGTACGACCGGGGGCTGGCCGATGTGCCCGGGACCGAGAACCCGGTGTTCGCCGACGCGCGGCGGCGTACGGAGAAGGCGGCCGAGGGCGGCCAGGGCTGGGCGGACCCGCGCGAGGACGGCGACCTCCCGGACCTGTACCTCACCATGGGGCAGACCGCCGAGAACGTCGCCCGTCTCAAGGGGGTGACCCGGGCGGAGCAGGACGCGTTCGGGGTGCGCAGCCAGCAGCTCGCGCAGGAGGCCCTGGCCAACGGCTTCTGGGAGCGGGACATCACGCCGGTCGACCTGCCGGACGGCACGGTGGTCCGCCAGGACGACGGTCCGCGCGCGGGCGTCACGCTGGAGGCGGTGTCCCAGCTGAAGCCGGTGTTCCGCCCCGACGGCACGGTGACCGCCGGCAACTGCTGCCCGCTCAACGACGGCGCCGCCGCGTTGGTGATCATGTCGGACGTCAGGGCCCGTGAACTCGGGATCACCCCGCTCGCGCGAATCGTGGCCACCGGAGTCAGCGGACTGTCGCCCGAGATCATGGGCCTCGGTCCGGTGGAGGCCTCCCGGCGGGCGCTCGCCCGTGCCGGGATGACGATCGGCGACATCGATCTGGCCGAGATCAACGAGGCCTTCGCCGCCCAGGTCATCCCGTCCGCCCGGGACCTCGGCATCGACGAGGACAAGCTCAACGTCAACGGCGGCGCCATCGCGGTGGGGCACCCCTTCGGGATGACCGGGGCCCGGATCACCAGCACGCTGATCAACTCGCTGCGGTTCCATGACCGGCAGATCGGGCTGGAGACGATGTGCGTCGGCGGTGGCCAGGGGATGGCCATGGTGCTGGAACGGCTCTCTTGAGCTGACATTTATTGAATCCGACGTCAAGTTCACTTATCGTCGAGACATCCCGTCGCCCCTCAATGAGGAGGGCTCATGCCGAATGCCGCCGAACCCGTGTGGCGCCACGCCGACGCACGCCCGAACGCCGTGGCCCTGCGCGCCCATGGACGCGTATGGACCTATGCCGACCTGCGTGAACGCGCCGCCGCCTACGCGGGCGCCCTGTGGGCCGAGGGCGTACGTCCGGGGGAGCGCCTGCTCCTGATCGCGCCCACCGGGCCCGAGTTCGTCGTCGTCTCCACCGCAGCCCACGCCGTCGGTGCCGTCCTCATCACCCTCAACACCATGGCGACCCCCTCCGAGGTCGGATACGTCCTCGACGACTCGGGCGCCCGGCTGGTCGTGGCCTGGCACCAGACGGCGGAGGCGGCCGGGAAGGCGGCCGGCGAGCGCGGGCTGCCGCTCCTGGTACTGCGGCCCGACGCGCCGGTGAACGCGGGTGAACCGCTGACCGGCCCGGTCGAGCGCCGCGCGGACGACACGGCGCTGCTGCTCTACACCTCCGGAACCACCGGTCGCCCCAAGGGAGTCGAACTCACCGTCGCCAACCTGGCGTTCACCGCCGAGGCCTTCGGACGGCAGCTGACCCTCACCCCGGACGACCGGTTCGCCACCGCCCTCCCGCTCTTCCACGTCTTCGGCCAGGCCGTCTGCCTGAACGGCACGCTCACCGCGGGTGCTTCCCTCTCCCTGCTCACGCCGTTCGAGCCGAACGCCATGCTGCGCATGGTCCGCGACGACCGCGCGACCGTCATGGCCGGCGTCCCCACGATGTGGAACGCGATGCTGCACGCCGACGAGGACTTCGACGCCGCCGACTTCCCCGCCCTGCGCCTCGCCGGTTCCGGCGGTGCCTCCCTGCCGGGCGAGGTGATCCGCGAGTTTCAGGCACGGTTCGGCTGCACCATCCTGGAGGGCTACGGCCTCACCGAGTCCACCGGCGCGGGCTCGTTCAACTCGCCCGCGCGCGGCCCCCGTACGGGCTCCGTGGGTCCGGCCCTGCCCGGAACGGACATCGAGATCCGCGACCCGGCCGGCGAACTCCTGCCGCCCGGTGAGGTCGGCGAGGTGTACCTCGCCGGGCCGCACATCATGAAGGGCTACTGGAACCGGCCCGAGGCCACCGCGGCGGACCTGCCCGACGGCCGGCTGAAGACCGGCGACCTCGGCCGGCTCGACGAGGACGGCTTCCTCTACATCGTCGACCGGCTCAAGGACCTCGTCATCCGCGGCGGCTACAACGTCTACCCGCGCGAGGTCGAGGAGATCCTCTACGGCCACCCCGACATCGTCGAGGCAGCCGTCATCGGCGTGCCCCACCCGCACTACGGCGAGGAGGTCGCCGCCGTGATCACCCTGCGGCCCGGCGCCGCCCTCACCGCGGAAGAACTGCGCGCCTGGGCCAAGGAGCGGCTGTCCGCGTACAAGGTCCCGCACCTCGTGCGGTTCGTGGACGCCCTGCCCAAGGGCAGCACCGGCAAGATCCTCAAGCGCGCCCTGGACTGGGACACGCTCCCCGACTGACCTCCCGCCCCCTCCGTACACCCGGATCCCGAACCGACGAAGGAGCAGCCCCCGTGTGGGAACTCTCTGACAGGGCCAAGCGCTACCAGGAAGACCTGCTGGCCTTCATGGACGAGCACGTCTACCCCGCCGAGCCGGTCTACTGGGCCCAGATGGCGGGCTCCGGCGATCCGCACCACTACCCGCCCATCGTCGAGGAACTGAAGACCGAGGCCAGGAAGCGGGGCCTGTGGAACCTCTTCCACCCCCACCCGGAGTGGGGACCCGGCCTGACCAACCTGGAGTACGCCCCGCTCGCCGAGATCATGGGCCGCAGCCTGCACATCGCCCCCGAGGCGACCAACTGCAACGCCCCCGACACCGGCAACATGGAGGTGCTGACCCTCTTCGGGACCCAGGAGCACAAGGAGAGGTGGCTGGGGCCGCTGCTCGCCGGTGAGATCGCCTCCTCGTTCGCGATGACGGAGCCCGCGGTGGGCAGTTCCGACGCCTCCAACATCGAACTGCGCATGGAGCGCGACGGCGACGAGTACGTCCTCAACGGCCGCAAGTGGTGGACGTCCAACGCCCTGCACAAGAACTGCAAGGTGCTCATCGTCATGGGCAAGACCGACCCGGACGCCCCCCGGCACCGCCAGCAGTCGATGATGGTCGTCCCCTTGGACACCCCCGGCATCACCGTGCTGCGCAGCCTTCCGCTCTTCGGTTACCAGGACCGAGAGGGCCACGGCGAACTGCTTTTCGAGAACGTACGGGTGCCCGTGAGCGCGCTCCTTGCGGGCGAGGGCGACGGCTTCATGATCGGCCAGGCCCGGCTCGGCCCCGGCCGCATCCACCACTGCATGCGCTCCATCGGAGCCGCCGAACGCGCCCTCGACCTGATGATCGACCGCGCCCTGTCCCGCGTCACCTTCGGCGAACCGCTGGCCAACCGGGCCAACATCCAGGACTGGATCGCCGAGGCCCGGGTCGAGATCGAGATGGCCCGGCTGCTCACCCTCAAGACCGCCTATCTGATGGACACCGTCGGCAACCGCGCCGCCCGCGTCGAGATCGCCGCGATCAAGGTGGCCGTACCGCAGATGGCGCTGAAGGTGATCGACCGCGCCATCCAGGTGCACGGGGCGGGCGGCCTCAGCAACGACTTCCCGCTCGCCGACATGTACGCGCAGCAGCGCACCCTGCGCTTCGCCGACGGCCCGGACGAGGTGCACAAGCGGACTCTCGCGCACATGGAGCTGCGCCGCCGCGACCCCCAGTGGGGCCGGACCGCCTGACCCGCCGAACACCGAGAAGGGGCATCCCATGAGCGCAGCAACAGCACACCGCACGGCCGTCGTCACCGGCGGCGCCCGGGGCATCGGCGCCGCCACCGCCCGACGGCTGGCCCACGACGGCCTGTCCGTCGCCGTGGTCGACCTGGCCGAGGCCGACTGCAAGACCGTGGTCGACGAGATCGCGGCGGCGGGCGGCCGGGCCCTGGCGGTCGGCGCCGACGTCGCCGACGAGGAGGCGGTGCGCGCAGCCGTCGCCCGGATCGCCGCCGAACTCGGCCCGCCCACCGTCCTGGTGAACAACGCCGGCATCCTCCGCGACAACCTCCTGTTCAAGATGACGGCGGGGGACTGGGACGCGGTGCTGAACGTGCATCTGCGCGGCTCCTTCCTGATGAGCCGCGAGACCCAGAAACACATGGTCGAGGCCGGCTGGGGCCGCATCGTCAACCTGTCGAGCACCTCGGCACTGGGCAACCGCGGCCAGGCCAACTACTCGGCCGCCAAAGCCGGTCTGCAGGGCTTCACCAAGACCCTCGCCATCGAACTCGGCCGCTACGGCGTGACCGTCAACGCCATCGCCCCCGGCTTCGTCGAGACCGAGATGACGGCCGCGACGGCCGCCCGCATGGGCATGTCGTTCGACCAGCTGCGGGAGGCGGTCGTCGCGACCATCCCGGTGGGGCGCAGTGGCAAGCCCGAAGACATCGCCGCGACCGCCTCCTTCCTCGTCTCCGAGGACGCCGGATTCGTCTCCGGCCAGGTGGTCTACGTCGCGGGCGGACCGACCGACTGATGAGGAACGGGCGATCAGGAAAGGCGAGTTGATGGCTGATCAGGAGCTGGAGAAGCTCACCGCACGCGTGGCGGAGTTCCTGGCCGGGAACGATCCGCGCGCGCTGGACCGCAGGGAGTTCCTGCGGGCCCGCTTCGACGCAGGTCTGGCCTGGGTGCACTTCCCGGAAGGGCTCGGCGGACTGGGCCTGGCCCGCGAGTCGCAGACCCACGTCGACGCGCTGCTGGCCGAGGCCGGCGCCCCCGGCAACGAACCGGAGCGCAACACCATCGGGCTCGGCATGGCCGCCCCGACGATCCTCCAGTTCGGCACCGCCGAGCAGCAACAGCGTTTCCTGCGACCGCTGTTCACCGGTGAGGAGGTCTGGTGCCAGCTCTTCAGCGAGCCCGGCGCCGGTTCCGACCTGGCGGGCCTCGCGACCCGCGCGGTGCGCGAGGGCGACACCTGGGTCGTCAACGGGCAGAAGGTGTGGACCTCCGGCGCCCAGACCTCGCAGTGGGCGATCCTTGTGGCCCGGACGAACCCGGAGGTGACCAAGCACGCGGGCCTCACCTACTTCCTGTGCGACATGAGCGACCCCGGCGTCGAGGTACGGCCGCTGCGCCAGATCACCGGCGAGGCCGAGTTCAACGAGGTGTTCCTCACCGACGTCCGGATCCCCGACGCCCACCGGATCGGCGCCGAGGGCCAGGGCTGGCAGGTCGCGAACGCCACCCTCATGAACGAACGCGTCACCATCGGCGCGCTCCAACGCCCGCGCGAGGGAGGCATGGTGGGCGTCGTCGCCGGCACCTGGCGCCGCCGCCCGGAGCTGCGTACCCCCGAACTCCACACCCGGCTGCTGCGGTTGTGGGTGGAGGCCGAGGCGGCCCGGATCGCGGCGACCCGGCTGCGGCAGAAGCTGGCGGCGGGACAGCCCGGCCACGAGGGCTCGGCGATGAAGCTCGGGTTCTCCAGTCTCGCCCAGCGGCTGTCCGGCCTGGAGCTGGAGCTGCTGGGTGCCGACGGGCTGCGGTACGCGGACTGGACGATGCGCGTCCCGGACCGCTCCGACATGACCGGCCACGACGCCGGCTACCGGTACCTGCGGGCGAAGGGCCTCTCGATCGAGGGCGGCACCTCCGAGGTGCTGCGCAACATCGTCGCGGAGCGGGTGCTGGGCCTACCGCCGGAACCGCGTGTCGACAAGGACGTACCGTGGAAGGACCTGCCCCGATGAACGACGATCTCGACCTGCTGGACACCGACGTCGAGGAGTCCCTGCGGGATTCCGTGCGCACCCTGTTGGCGCGGCGCTGGGGACCGGAGCGCGGCATCGCCCGCTTCGACGGCGATCTCACCGACCCGGGACTGTGGCCGGCGCTCGCCGGTGAACTCGGGCTGGCCGGGCTGCTGGTGCCAGAGGAGTTCGGCGGTGCGGGCGCTTCCGCGCGCGAAGTCGCCGTCGTGCTGGAGGAGTTGGGGCGCGCGGTCGCGCCCGTGCCGTATCTGACCAGTGCCGTGGTGGCGGCGAGCGTGCTGGTGTCGGTGGCCGACAAGGAACTCGCCGGTGCGGTCGCGGCGGGCCGCGTGGTGGCGCTCGCCGTTCCGCTCGGCACCGGGACCGGGGCCGGCGACCCGGCCTCGCCGGTGACCGTGACCGGGGACGGCCGCCTGAACGGCGAAGTCCGCTCCGTCGCCGGGGCATTGGACGCCGAGACGCTGATCGTCCCGGTCGCCGTCCCGGCCGGGGCGCAACTTTGGGCGGTGGAGCGGACGGCCGTACGCGTCACCCCCGTCGTCTCCCTGGACATGACCCGCCAGGTCGCGGACGTCGAACTCGTGGGCGTGAGCGGCCGGTTGGTCGCCGAGGGCGAGCCCGCTGTACGCGCGGTGGACGAGGCCCTCCGACTGGGCGCGGCCCTGCTCGCCTCCGAGCAGGTCGGGATCGCCCAGTGGTGTCTGGACACCACCCTCGACTACGTGAAGACCCGCCGTCAGTTCGGCCGCGTGGTCGGCGGCTTCCAGGCGCTCAAGCACCGGCTCGCCGATCTGTACGTCGAGGTCGAGACGGCCCGCGCGGTGGCACGGTACGCCGCCGCGACCGCCGCCGTCGGTGATCCGGACGGTGCCGTCGCAGCGTCGGTCGCCCAGGCGTACTGCGCGGACGTGGCGGTCCACGCGGCCGAGGAGTGCGTCCAGTTGCACGGCGGCATCGCGATGACCTGGGAACACCCGGCGCACCTCTACGTCAAGCGCGCCAAGGCCGATCAGATCGCCTTCGGCACGCCCGGGGACCATCTGACCCGGCTGGCTCCCCTGATCGACCTGCCCGCCTGAGGTACCAGTGCTCGTCCGGGAGGGGACGAGAGCGCGATCAGCGGAGCTGGGCAGACGGCTGCCGCGCCGCCGACCTCAAGGTGACGGAGGCGGCCTGGGCCGGGGAGGCGGGTACGAGGAGGGCGGCGGCGCCGGCGAGCAGGGCCGGCGGCGCGGTGACCAGGCGGCTCCGTGCGGGACGTCCGGGGCGCTGCGGAGCGGGTGTCGAGTCGAGCATGTTCGTCATCTCTCGCTTGTGTCGACTGCCTCAGCCGATGTCGAGGACGTCCCGGGTACGCACCGGCAGCCCCGTCTCGAAGGACCGGTTCGCCGCGAGCCCGGTGATCAAGGAGCGCGCGCTGTCGTGCGCGCCCGCGGCGCGTCCGCGAGAAGACGGGTGAAACGGTCGCCGCTACGAATGACCCTGGCCCGGGCGCGCGGTCGACCGTGTGAAGGCCATGTCGTTGCCGGGAACGTCGTCCTGCCCGAGCGGGTCGCCGAACGGCGTATGCGGTTCGGCGGCCTTTGTGTGCCCGTCAGCTGCGTGGGGGAGTGAGGGTCAGGCGATGAAGGTGATGCCGCCGTCGGCGCCGATGGCCTGGCCGTTGATGTAGCCGGACTCCTCGCTGGCGAGAAAGACCAGCAGGGGTGCCACGTCCTCGTAGGGCATGCCGAAGCGGCCTACGGGGCTGATGGTCTCGATCTGTGCCGCCGCCGCGCGTCCCTGCTCGGTGAGGTCGAAGCCGTCGCTTCGGCCCACAGGCAGGAAGGTGTTGGTGGTGATGCCGTACCGGCCCCATTCCCGTGAGGCGACCCGGGTGAGGCCCATGACGGCGCTCTTGGCCATCGCGTAGGCCGAGAAGCCGGGGCTGGGGGAGATCGCGGCGCCGGACGCGGTGTTGATGACCCGGCCGTAGCCGCGCTCCTTCATGTACGGCAGACACCGCTGCATGAAGAGCATGCTCTGCAGCGGGCCGGTGCGGTACGAGGTCAGGACCTCGGCCGCGGTCGCCTCCTCAAGCAGCTTGTGCTCCGAGAGGCCGCCCTGCGCGATGTTCGCGAGGATGTCGACGGTGCCGTATTCCTGGACCGTGGCGTCGACGACGGCGTCGATCTGCTCCGGTACGTCGATGTCGCACGGCACCGCGATCGCGCGGCCACCCTTGTCTCGGATCTCCTGAGCCACCGCTTCGACGCGTGCGCCGTTGATGTCGGAGAGCGTGAGCAGGGCGCCCTCGTCGGCGAACCGGCGCGCGGCGCCTCCACCGATACCGCCGGCGGCGCCGGTGATGATCGCTACACGGCCGTCAAGTCGTCCACTCATGGGTTCGTTCCTTTCGAAAACATGCTGCTGGGAGGGCTGCCAACAGCGTTGGCAGCAAAAAGCCAACACTGTTGACAGGGTACTTGTCAACAGTGTTGGCTGCCGGTATGCCAGACGTCTCCTCCGCCGCGTCCCCCGTCCCCCGCGCCTTGGCCACTCCCGTGCAGCGCGCCATCGCGGAACACGCGCACCGGCTGTTCCACGAGAAAGGGTTCTCCGGCGCGTCGATCCGCGACATAGCCTCGGCCGCCGGCGTCGACCCATCGATCGTCATGCGGCACTTCCACTCGAAGGTGGAACTGTTCGCGAGAGTCATCGGATTCGACGCCCACTTCACACCGCGACTCGACGGACCTCTCGACACCATGGGCCGACGGCTCATCGAATACCTCCTCGACCCCGAACACGAGGAGATGCGTCGGACGTTCACGGTGCTGCTGAGGGCGGCGGACCACGACGCACTGCGGCAGGAGCTGGTCGACGTGATGCGAAGGCTGATGGTCGAGCAGCTCGGTCCACGTCTGGAAGGGCCGGATGCGACGACCCGCGCATGGCTCGTGACAGCGCAGATGATGGGCCTGGTGCAGGCCTGGGACGCCATCGAACAGGAATCGGTCACGGAGAAGGGGCGGCAGCGTCTCGTACGGCTCTACGGCGCCGCCGTACAGCAGCTGATCACTCCGGCCAGGTGATGAAGTCGCCCGCGTCGCTGTTCGCGCCGCAGCCCTCGTCGCAGGAGCAGAGGTGGGTGGGGACGGTCAGCGAGGTGTCGGAGTCCGTGGTGCTGAGGCGGATCCACCCGTGCTTCGAACGGGCCGGGTTCTTTCGCGCCAGGTGGCCGAGCAAGAAAGGCATTCCGGCTTTCGAAGCCTTCGACCCGGGCTGAGGAGCAAGCGGGACGCGGGCGACCTTCCCGAGAAACCGAACCGGGTGAGGAAATCCTCCCACGTGAAAGCAGCCCGGTCGTTCCTCCAGCCGATGAACGGCTCACTCGCGTCGGAGGCGTCGGCCGCGCCGAGCCCTTTCAGGCGGTCGGCGTACAGATCACTGAGCTTCTTCGAGTTGGCCACCAATCGGGTGATAGCCCCTGAAGCGCAACGAGCGAGGCCCCCGAGCTGTTGATCGAGATGTCTGACGTCTCAATCACGTTGCTCGGGGGCCTCGTTGGTCGTCCATCCTGCCGCACTCGACCTGCCGCATGCGCTCGTCGAGTGGGTCACCATGCTGATTGTCACCCGTGAGGGCGACCGGCGCTGCAAGCTCCGTCCGTCTCAGCGCGCGATGGTGGCACTGGTGTACCTGCGCGAACACACCACGCTGGCGAAAATCGCCGCTGGGTTCGGAGTCAGCCAGTCCACCGCACACGCCTACACCCGCGCCGTCGTCGACCTGCTCGCCGAACGTGCACCGGGTCTGCTCAAAACGCTGCGCGAGCACGATCCCGACTTCGTTCTGCTCGACGGCACCCTCGCCGAATGCGACCGGGTCGGCGACGGCCGGGCCGACTACTCCCACAAACACTGGCGCCACGGCGTGAACGTGCAGGTCGTCACAGACCCTGGCGGCCAACTGCTGTGGCTCTCGCCCACCCTGCCGGGCCGAACCCACGACCTGACCGCCGCCCGTACCCACCGGATCATCCGGATCTGCGAGCGCCAGGGCGTTCCCATCCTGGCCGATCTCGCCTACCAAGGCGCCGGCCCATGCCTGACAACCGGCATCAAACGCAAGCCTCTACAGGAACTCACCCCCACAGAAAAGACCCTCAACCAAGCACTGGCCGCCGCGCGAGCGCCCGTCGGTCGAACGCGGCGTCGCAAGGCTGAAGACCAGGCGAATCTTCCGCAGATCCCGATGCAGCCCCAACCGCATGACGTCAATCGCCAAGGCCATCCTCACACTGGAGCGGCAACGCTGAAGAAGCTCACTGATCGACGACGTGGCGGAAACGAACAGCCGCGTGAACAGCACCATGCGGCAGATTGCCGCCCCGGTGTGCCGGGGTGGTCTTGTCACCCCTCACTGGCAGCAGGCCGAACAACGACCAGCGCCGATCACCAGTCACAAGATCTGAGGCTGTAGCACTTGGGCCTGTCCTGTTCGTCCTGCTCGGGTTCGTCAGGTGTGAGGCTGCTGTGCGAAGGCCCATGGATTACCGGGCAGTGGTTTCGGCCATTGACTCTCCATCGCCGCATTATTAGGTTGCCTTGGAAAGACGATCTAAAGTATTCGCATCTGGCGACAGAGAGGCTCATGAAGACCGAACGTGCAGCAACCAAGAACACTGCGGCCGCCCTGATTGTGGAAACGGTCGAAAAGCGGTCCCAGATGACTGAATTCATCCGGATGCCATATTCTATATACCGGGACGACAAGAACTGGACTCCGCCCCTCGAGGCGGATGTCCGCAAAACCCTAGATCCACGGAAGCATCCCTTCCTGGAGTTCGGAAAGGTAAAGCTCTTTCTGGCCCGTCGAGCTGACCGGGTCGTGGGAAGGATCGCGGCCGTAGTCGATCCCAGGTTCAACGAGTACCATGGGACGAATTATGGTTTTTTTGGATTCTTTGAGTGCATTGATGACATCGATGTCGCACGAGCCCTGTTTGAAGCTGCAGAAGATTATCTCGACGCATACGGTTTCGAGACAGTCATTGGCCCGATGAGTTACTCGACAAACTATGACTGTGGAATATTGGTCAGTGGTTTCGACGTTCATCCTGGTGTGATGATGCCGCACAATCCGGAATATTATCCGAGACTCCTTGAGGAGTGTGGATTCCGGAAGGAGAAGGACCTCTGGTCATGGGACATCCCCATGCAAGAGGATTGCGTGGCACCCGCGGAGGCGGTTTTCGCGGACAAGATCCTTCAGAACGGGAAGGACACCCGATCCCGCAGTGACATCACGGTTCGGCCGATGGACTTCAAGCACTATGACGCAGATTTGGCCAAGCTCAGAAAGATTTATTGCAGTGCCTGGTCGGACAACTGGGGATTCGTCCCGACGACCAATAACGAGTTCCAGTACATGGGCAAGCAGCTGAAGCCGCTGATGAAACCAGAATTCGCATTGATCGCAGAATTCAACGGGCAACCGGTGGCTACCGCCATCGCGTTCTTCGATCCCGGTCCCGCTCTGCGCGCTGCGCGCGGCCGGATGACGCGGTTCGGACTTCCCATAGGCCTATTCCATTTGCTGAGGGCCGACAAGACAGCGCGTCGACTGCGCTTCATCCTGCTGGGGATCGTCGCGGAGCACCGTTACCCGGGACTTGCGCCCATGATGATCGAAGACGTCTACAGAGCTGCTTACCGCCTCGGCTACCGTGATCCCATGGAAGGATCATGGATTCTGGAGAACAACCGTGGACTGAATCGGTTGATCGAGGATCTGGGCGGGATCCTAGTCAGGAAGCACCGAATCTATAGCCGCGCTATGCACCGGACCAGGGGCGCATAATAATCCGGACGACTATTCCCTGGAAGTCATGGTGACATATGTGCGATACACCGTTTGGACCCCGGGTATCTCGCAGTGGTTTCCTTTCTGGTCATCCTTGGCTGCCTTGACTTCTTCCCTAACCCAGCGACTCATCAGGTAAGTCGGTGGGCCCGGTGAGCTGCATCCAACGGGTCAGCACCTGGGGATTGGCTGAGGAAAAAGTGCCGTATACCTGTCCATGGCTGCCGTGCCTAAGTTAAAGGATCCAAGTTGACACCATACGAGGACGCGCTCGGTAAATCGCTCGCAGATTTCTTCTTCTCCGACTCGGAAGATCCTCTGAAAGTCTCGAACGGCTGGGCTCGCTGGCGTCGAGATTTCGACTGGGCGTTGTCTCTTTACGAGACGGACCTGCTTGACGGACCTCGTCCGATCACACGGATCGGAACCGTGAAAGAAATCCCGGTCATCAACATGGCCTCCTACAACTACCTTGGGATGGCCAATCACCCTCAAGTCGTGGAAGCAGCGAAGGAAGCACTTGACCGCTACGGTGCGGGAGCATGCGGTTCTCCCATCCTGTCCGGCATGACTGACCTGCACCTCCGCCTTGAGAAGCGGCTGGCGAAATTTCTCGGCCAGGAGGACGCCCTTCTTTTCACCAGTGGATACAGTGGCGCGCTGGGAGTGATTTCGGGACTTGTCCGCCTGGGTGATGTAGCGATTCTTGACGAGAGGATTCACCGAAGCATCACGGATGGAGTCAAGCTGTCCGGCGCGAAAACTGTCTTTTTTGAACACAACAACGCGCGCGATCTTGACCGCCAGCTTGAAAAGTACGCTGAGTCTCGGCGCATCGTGGCCGTAGAAGGCCTGTACTCCATGGATGGCGATCTGGGCGACCTCGGCGCTATATGCGCGGTGGCTGAAAGTCATGGCGTCGGTGTGATAGTGGACGAGGCCCATTCAATGCTGACTGTGGGCAAAGGGGGCCGGGGTGCTATCGAGCACTTCGCATGCAACAAGAACAGCACACTTCAGTACGGTACCTTCTCCAAATCATTCGCCGGAGTGGGCGGATTCATTGCAGGATCGAAGCAGGCCCTTGGCTACCTTCGCTACTACGCAGGCAGCTACGCCTTTTCCTGTGCCCTGCCGCCTTCGGTCGTGGCAGGCATCCTCGCCGTTCTGGACATCGTGGAGAACGACAGCACCCACATCGAGACACTGGCGTCTAATGCCGCGTACTTCCGGGCTGGACTGCAGGACCTGGGAATTGACACGGGAGACTCATGCAGCCAGGTGGTACCGATTATCGTCGGCGCGGACAGAAAAAGACTCTACGAGTACGGCCACGCGCTGCGTGAAGCGGGACTGTTCCTCGCACCCGTGGACTATCCGTCGGTCCCGGAGAACAGTCTCAGATTCCGCGCATCGGTGTCCTCAGCACATACCGAGGAAGATCTCTCCCGAGCTTTGCAGATCATCCAGAAGATCATCATTCCGTGACCTCCAGACAGGTTTCCGGGCGGAGTGGCTGGGAGGAAGGTAACGGTGCGAGGTCGCTTGTATCGAGACGTCGGCACTGGTGGGGTATACCGCCCGCCAAGCTGTACACAGCAGCGATCTCTCATGCGTAGGTCAAGGGAATTCTGTAGAACTCTTCCTTTTCTGGGTGTGTTGGGAACACGGCTGAAGAAGTGACTCGTCCATTCATTTCAGGGGAATGTAGCGCATAAATTTGGTTCGAGGTGATCACCAGGGCTGGTTTTTCGGTATCTCTGGTTCTGCCAGGCCATGTTGGACATCGGTACCCACCCACGAGACCATCCTGGAATCCGTTCCCGCGTGGTTGGCGTCGACCGGCGCGGCGGTGGCTGTGGTCGGCGTCATCGTCAAACTGCGAGCCATACGGCACGGGACTGGGCCCTTAGTACGCTCTTGACCTTTTATCGAGCGGCGTAGCCATGACCTCGACACGGGCAGTCTGATCCGTCCGGACCGTTTTTCGATGTTACCGGTTAGTGGGTGATGCGAGCAAAGGTTAACTCGCGCCTGGCTCGCCCAGTGACTACGCTCATGACAGTGAAGTTAAAGAATTGACCGGCCGAATTATGCCGCGGTCGGCTATCGACGTTTGAATCCATCATTTTGGGAGGGCCGACGCAGTGAGGTTTCTCGTGACAGGGGCTACTGGATTCGTCGGCCGACGGCTGGTGAAACGACTGGTAGACGATGGGCATAAGGTGAGTGTCCTTGTGCGCGACCGACGTCGCCTCGGTGAACTGGAGGAATTGGTCGATCGCGTCGTGGAAGGTGACCTCACAGCAGATCCTGATCTGTCGGAGGCCATGTCGAGCGTTGACTGTGTGTTTCATCTGGCCGCAACAGTGGCATCTCACACACCACGGGGGTACTACTCAGCGAATACCGAAGGGACTCGTCTTCTGGCTCAGGCCGTGGCGAGTGCGGCGACACCCCCTCTCATCATTTACTGCTCCTCATTGAGCGCGGGAGGGCCTTCCCCGGATGCCCGTCCGCGTACTGAGGAGCAACCCGACGAGCCCGTCTCTCACTACGGTCGCAGCAAGCTGGCCGGCGAAAAGATCCTGGGGGAATTCTCGTCGCTTCGATATGCGATCGTGCGGCCCTCAATCGTCTACGGACCGGGTGACATCGAGTTTTATCCCCGTTACTCGCAGATGATCAGAAGGGGAATGATGCTGACGGCAGTCCGCAGCCCCCGATATTCGCTGGTGCACGTCGATGATCTGTGCGACGCACTGCTCCGCGCAGCATTTCGTGGACTGTCGAAAGAGCACGTGAACGGGCGAGTGTACTACATCTGTGACGGGGTGGAGTACTCCCTTGACGGAATGGGTCGAGCACTGGCCGAGGCGCTGGGTGTCAAGATGCCTCGTATCGTTCGAGTCCCCTTGCCGTTGGTGTGGCTGAGTGCCTGGTGCGGAATGAATTTCGCGCGCGTACGTGGCACGAACACCCTGCTCAATCTCCACAAGATCCCTGAAATGACATGTGAGCGATGGACCTGCTCACCCGAACGAGCGGCCTCCGAACTGGGATTTAGCCACTCAGTGGAATTCTCCGACGGTATGGCCGCTGCTGTTGCTGCGGAAAATAAGTAGGAAACCCATGCACTAGCCGCGGGAACTCGCGCCCCCGGCGAGTGCACGGAATGATTCAAGTAGATGTGCGATTGGAGTCGCCGAGACAATGACGGACATTGCGATAGTCGGTATGGGGTGCCGGTTCCCCGGTGGCGTTCAGAACGTGAGCCAGTACTGGAAATTCCTGCTTGAGAAGAACGACGGAGTCGTCGAAGTACCGGACGACCGTTGGAACCTGGACCTCTACTACGATGCCGACCCCGAGGTCCCGGGCCGCATGTACACCCGTAAAGGTGGCTTCCTCACCCATTCAGTGTGGGACTTCGACGCCGACTTCTTCGGGATCTCGCCTCGAGAAGCCGCGATCATGGACGTCCAGCAGCGGCTCATGCTGGAGGTGAGCTGGGAGGCGCTCGATGACGCCGGCGTGGCCGGCAAGGTATCCGGCCGCTCCGTCGGCGTCTACGTCGGCGGCTTCATGAACGACAACCATGTGCGTCGGCATCAGGCGCCGGCCCGAGAGAGCATCAGCCAGCACACCGCCACCAGCACCACGCTGACGATGCTGTCGAACCGCATCTCCTATGTGCTGGACCTGCACGGCCCCAGCATGACGATCGACACCGCCTGTTCGTCATCCCTTGTGGCCATCCACCAAGCCGTCCGGGCACTGTCCACCGGGGAGTGCGACGTGGCTGTCGCCGGCGGCGTGAACGCGATGCTTCATCCCGAGTCCTTCGTGGTCATGTGCAAGGGCAGACTCCTGGCGGCGGACGGGCGCAGCAAGGCGTTTGACGCCTCCGCGGACGGCTACGGCCGTGGTGAGGGTGCCGGAGCGATTGTCCTCAAGCCCGTCGAACACGCGCTGCGCGATGGCGACCGGATCTACGCCGTGATCCGGGGGAGCGGCAGCAACCAGGACGGGCGAACCAACGGAATCACCGTGCCGAATCCACACGCGCAGGCCGATCTGGCGCGGCAGGTGTCGGCTGATGCGGGTATCGACCCCTGCCGCATCGGCTACGTCGAAGCCCACGGCACCGGTACGGCGGTGGGCGACCCGATCGAGATGGCGGCCCTCGGCGCCGCGTTCGGCGCGGTCGAGGGCCGCAACCAACCCCTTCTGGTCGGCTCGGTCAAGGCGGCGATCGGCCACCTGGAGGCTGCGGCGGGAGTTGCGAGCGTGATCAAGTCTGCGCTCGTCGTCCATCACGGCACCGTAGTACCGCAGGCCTGGCTGGAGAAGCTCAACCCGGCCATTCCCTTCGAGGAGCACAACCTGCGGGTGGCGACCGAGACGGTTCCCCTCCCGACGGAGAACGGTGAGGGGTTCGTCGCCGTCAACGGGTTCGGTTATGGCGGCACCAACGCGCACATCATCCTCGGCACGGCTCCGACGGCGTCCGTCCGCGCTCCGTCCCGGCCTACGGTGAATGTGCTACCGATCTCAGCGGCGAGTCCCGAAGCGCTCGGTGAACTGGCAGCCCGGCTCCGGGACAGCGTCGATGAGAACGGTGACCGACTCGACGAGATACGGGACGCGGCCTGGTACCGCCGTGCCCACCACGACTACCGGACCGCGATTCCCTTCCGTGCTGCCGGAGATCTTGATGCCGCCCTCCAAGGGATCGTAGCGGAAGGCGGGAAGGGCGCTACCCGCACGATGGTCCCCTCGGGCACCAAGCCTGTCTTCGTGTTCAGCGGGATGGGCCCGCAGTGGTGGCGGATGGGACGCGACCTGCTGTTGGCGGACGGACCGTTCACGCAGACCGCGCGCCGGATCGATGAGGAGTTCCAGGCCCTCGCGGGCTGGTCTCTCATCGAGGAGATGATGCGGGACGAGACCGAGTCCCGGGTCACTCGCACCGAGATCGCACAGCCCGCGAACTTCCTCGTCCAGGCGGGCTTGGTCGCGGAACTCGCGGAACTTGGCGTCCGTCCCGCGGCGGTTGTAGGACACAGCGTCGGCGAGGTGGCGTCCGCGTATGTCAGCGGAGCCCTTTCGCTGCGCGACGCCCTGACGGTCAGCTTCCACCGCGCGCGTCTTCAGGCGACGACGGCCGGTACCGGATCGATGCTGGCCGTTGGCATCACCGAGGCGGAGGCACGACACCTGGTGTTTGTCGAGGAAGGCGTGGACATCGCCGCTGTGAACGGTCCCGCGTCGGTGACCCTGGCCGGCGACACCGAGACCCTCGTCCGCCTGCGTCAGGACCTCACCGATATCGGGAAGTTCGCACGGATGCTGACGGTCGAGGTCCCCTACCACAGTAAACTCTTGGACCCGATGCTGCCCGAGCTGGATCGAGTTCTGTCTGAGCTCTCTCCGAACCAGCCTGATATGCCGCTCTACTCCACCGTCACCGGGTCGAGGATCTCCGATGAAGCCCTGGGCGCCGCTTACTGGCGGAGGAATGTCCGGGACCGGGTACGGTTCGCCGACGCGATCCGAACCATGATCGACGATGGTCATCGACTGTTCCTCGAAGTCGGCCCGCATCCTGTACTCCAGGGTAATGTCCGCGAGATGCTGATCGACGCCAAGGTGACCGGCACCTGTGTTCCGACGCTCGTCCGCAACCGCGACGACATCGACAGCCTGGGTTTGTCGATCGCCCGTCTCTACGACGCCGGCGCGCTGGTCGCGAGCACCGTCGGGACGCGCGACCGACAGGTCGGCCATGTGGACCTGCCCGCTTATCCCTGGCGCTACCAGCGCCTGTGGAACGAGGCCCCGGTGCTAGTCCGCGGCCGTCTGGGAGCCGACGGCACCCGGCCGCTGCTCGGTGCGAAGCTCGACACCCGGACGCCGGAGTGGGAGTGCGCCGTCTCCACCGCCACGCTTCCCTGGCTGCGGGATCATGTGGTGGACGGCTTGACGGTCCTTCCCGCCGCCGCCTACCTCGATGCGGCGCTCTCAGCCGCGGTGCGCCCCGATCGTGAGACGATAGCGCTCGCCGACCTGCGGTTCGTGGCGCCCCTCGTCGTCGACGAGCACGACGCGCCGGTCTTGCGGGTTTCCGTCGAGAAGGCGACAAGCGCGATCCTTGTCCGGTCCAGGAGTCTGACCGGTGGCGATTGGACTACCAACGCGACTGGCCGCGTCCTGGAGGCGGCTGTCGAGCCGTCGTTCGACGCGGCGGACGCGGTCCGCGGGGCACACAGGGTCCCTGCCGACGATCTCTACCGGCAGCTCGCCGAGCACGGACTGACATACGGCCACGACTTCCAGCGCATCGTCGACGCCCAGTTGGGCGAGGACGGCGCATGGGCCACCATCGACGCGGCCTGCGCCGAGGAGAGCGGACACGTCGCCCACCCTGCGGTGATCGACTCGGCGCTACAATGCGTGGCCGCACTGGCCCTGCGGCGTGGCGATCTCAAGGGTGCGATGGTGCCCGTCGGCGTGGAGGAGGTCCGCTGGTTCACGGCTCTCCCCTCGGTCGTCACGGCCGTAGTCCGGCTCTGTGAGGGTGAGGGACTGCGGGCCGACATCGCTCTCCTCGGCGAGGATGAGCGACCGGTCATGGAAATGGTGAACGTCGAGTTCCGGCCGGTCAGCCCTCCGCTGGAGGCGGTCGTTGGACTCGACGGGCTCTTCTACGAGACGGTGTGGGATTCGGCGGTGATCCGCGATCAGGCCCAGGCCGGGAAGAATGCCACCACGAGGGCCGTCGTCGTCGACCTCGGGGGGGTTCCTTCAGAGCGGGCACGCCAGGTGGCGGGTTGTTACGCCCGGTCCGCTCTCCTGCACCTTGAGACCACGAAACCGGCGGTCGCGCCGGAGCTTGCCCAAGCCCTTCGGGAAGCTGCCGACCAACCGGATGTCAGCCGGGTGGCGGTCATCGCCGTCGCCGGCGGGCCGAGCAGCGACGACGTGATCGAGGACGGCATCGACGCCGTCGCCAAACTGGCGGTGGTGGCCCGTACCGTCAAGAGCGTCATCGACGCCGCCGAGGAGGCTGCGGAGTCTGACTCCGGGCTGCTGTCCATGGCCACCAGGTACACCGAGGTGTTTCGGGGCGTCGTCCTCACAGAGCGTACGTTCACCGCGGAACCCGGCGATCTCGCTGTCCTCGCCAACTCTTCGCTGCTGGGTGCCCGCCGATCGCTGCGCAACGAACAGCCCCGCTTGCAGTGGAAGCTGATCGAGGCATCCCCCAGCGCATCGGCCGACGTACTCCGGACGGAGCTGCTGTCAGGCGCCGACGCCGACGATGAGGTCAGGCTGACGCCGGACGACCGGTTGGTACCCCGGTTTCGGCGGACCCTGGGTGATCATCTGGCCCGGCTCTCCGAGCCCGTACCAGTGACCGACGCGGAGCAGAACTTTGCTCTCGAAGTGCCCAAGTCAGCCCTGTTCACCGACCTCGCGATGCGGTCCTGTGAACGCGTCGCTCCCCAGCGAGGGGAGGTCGAACTGCGGCTGGACGCCATCGGTGTCAACTACAAGGACGCGATGAAGGCCCTGGGCGTCCTCGGTGACAAGGAGCTGGGGGAGACGTATTTCAAGACGTCCGTGGGCATGGAAGGGGCCGCCGTGGTCACCCGGGTCGGCCCCGAGGTGTCCGACCTGGCGCCCGGTGACCGTGTGCTGGTCTTCCATCGCGACATGTTCCGCAGGTACCTGACCACATCGGTCGACAGTGGCATCATCATGCGCTGTCCCGAGTCCATGCGCCCCGAACACGCCTCCTCTCTGGTGGCGATGATCACGGCTCAGTACGGACTGATCCGTTCGGCCCGCCTGGAGGCCGGCGAGACCGTGCTGATCCACGGCGCGGCCGGCGGAACTGGGCTCGCCGCCGTCCAGGTGGCGAAAGCACGCGGTGCGACGGTTATCGGAAGCGCCGGCACGCCCGAACGGCGGCGGGCGGTTCTTGCGGCCGGTGCCGACCATGTTGTCAGCTCCCGTTCCCTCAAGTTCGTCGAGGACGTGCTGCGGATCACAGACGGGCGTGGCGTGGAGGTCGTCTTCAACTCGACGCCCGGCGAGATGATCCAGCAGAACCTGCGTGTGGTGGCAGAGACCGGCAGGGTAGTGGAGATCGGGAAGGCCGATATCTACGCCGGGAACGTGATCAGTCTCGCCCCGTTCGACCGTAACATCACCTTCAGCGCCATCGACCTGGACCGCATCCAGGAGAAGCGCCCCGCCGTGTTCCGGGAGGTGTTCACCGAGGTCCTGCGGAACATCGAGGACGGAACGTACGAGCCTCTTCCCGTCACCGTCTACGAGGCACCGCAAATCGCCGACGCGTTCGACGCGGTCGCGCGGGGGCGGCACGTCGGCCGGGTCGCGCTGGACATGTCTTCGACGGCCTACGCGCTCCCGTCGGACACCGAGTTCAAGGTCCACACGAACGCCACGTACCTCGTGACGGGAGGATTCGGTGCGTTCGGTCTGGCGACGGCACGTTGGCTGACGGATCAGGGCGCACGCCATCTTGTCTTGGTCAGCCGTAGGGGAGCCACCACCCCCGACGCGAAGGAAACCCTCGACGCACTGCGTTTCGCGGGTGTTGAGATCCACGATGCTCAAGTGGACATCGGACAGCGTGCTGCCGCGGCCGCCCTGGTGCACGAGACGGTGGCGACGATGCCCCCACTGCGCGGGATCTTCCACACCGCGGGTGTCTCGGAGGACGAACCGCTCGACCGGCTCACCCGCGACTCGCTGACCCGGGTGATCCAGCCCAAGGCCCGGGGTGCCTGGAACCTTCACCTTGCCCTGGAAGAGGAAGGCGTGGACGTGGACGCCTTCGTCCTCTACTCGTCGATCTCCTCGGTGTCCGGTGAGGTCCCCCAGATCGCCTATGCGTCGGCGAACACGATGCTGAACGTGATCTCGACAGTGCGCCGGGCCCAGGGCAAGCGGGCGCTTGCCGTCAACTGGGGCTCCCTCAACGGCGGTATGGCCGTGGCTTCCGAGGAGACCGAGCGCTACCTCGCCTTCCTCGGATACCGTCCGGTCGACATGGAAGGGGCGGCGTTGATGCTTCAGCGTTGCCTGGGTTTCGGCAGCGTGCTGAGCGAGGTCGCCATTGTCGACACCGACTGGAAGCAGTGGACGTCGGCGCATCAGGCGGCCGCGAATACCACGCGCTTCGCGGAACTGATCGCGGTGGAGAACTCCGAATCGAGTGTCTCCTCACGTCAGTTGGCGGCGCTTCCTGAAACGGAGCGCGGCGAGGTCCTGGAGCAGGCCATGGCCGAACAACTGGCCACGGTCCTCGGCGTCGAGCCGGACGCCATCGACGGCACGCGCTCGCTTCTCGACTTGGGCATCGACTCCCTGATGGTCGTCGAGTTCAGCGCCCGTGTAAGGGCCGCCCACGGGATCGAGATTCCCACGATGGAGGCTAACCGGGGCGTCAGCCTGTCCGAACTGGCCCAACGCATGGCCGCCAGGATCACCTCCGACGACGAAGCCGTGTAACACGCGGCGGACCGCCGAGGGTCGCGAGCACGCGGCCCTCGGACCACGGGCCGGGTGGTCGTCTTATCGGGGAAGCGGGGTGTCCCTCGCTTCCCCGATAAGCAGGCCTCTCCCGCCCTGCCCCTGCACCCGGAGCGGATCGAGGGTCACCCGGTGACGACAGGCAACGGGCTCCGTCAGCGAGTAACAGGCACCAAGAACCCCACGGATGTCGCGGAGAACGCGGTTCCAGCAACGCGAGGAGACACGGCATGGCCACACACGACCGGATACCCCATGTTCGGGTGGCGGTGATCGGTTCCGGCTTCGGCGGGCTCGGCGCCGCCGTGCGCCTACGGAAGGAGGGGGTCACCGATTTCGTCGTCCTAGAACGGGCCGACTCGGTGGGCGGTACCTGGCGCGACAACGACTATCCGGGCTGCTCCTGTGACGTTCCCTCCCATCTCTATTCGTTCTCCTTCGCTCCGAACCCTGACTGGCCGTGCACCTTCGCCGGTCAGAAGCACATTCGCGCCTACCTGGAGCGGGTGACCGATGCTTTCGGAGTACGCCCCCACCTCCGCTTCGGCGCGGACCTGCGGGACATGGCCTGGGACAGCGAGCGTTTGCGCTGGGACATCGAGACAGCGAGTGGATCCTTCACCGCCGACCTCGTCGTCTCTGCGGCCGGGCCCATGTCCGACCCCAGGATCCCGCTGGTTCCCGGCCTGGACTCTTTCCCCGGCGTGTTCTTTCACACCGCCCGCTGGGACCACGGGTACGACCTGCGCGACAAGCGTGTCGCGGTGATCGGCACCGGGGCCTCCGCCGTCCAGATCATCCCCGAAATCCAGCCGCTTGCACGACATTTGACGGTATTTCAGCGGACGCCGGCGTGGGTACTGCCCCGTGCCGACCGAGCCATTGGCGGAGTCGAGCGGTGGCTGCACCGTCACCTTGCCTTCACCCATCGCCTGCGCCGTTTGGGCCTGTGGGGGATGCGGGAACTAATGGTGCGGGCGTTCACCCATCACCCGGGTCGGCTCGGACTGTTCGAGAAGATGTCCAGGCGTCACCTGACGACCGCGATCAACGACCCGGCGCTGCGGGCTCGCCTCACACCCGACTACCGCATCGGCTGCAAGCGCATCGTGCTGTCCAACACGTACTACCAGGCACTCAGTCGACCCAACGCCGAGGTGGTGTCCTCGGGTCTGAAGGAGGTTTGTGGTTCGACTCTGGTGGCCGCGGACGGCACCAGAGTCGAGGCCGACGTGATCATCTTCGGTACCGGTTTTCACATCACCGACATGCCGATCACCGACCGGATCGTGGGCTTGGACGGCCGTACCCTCTCGGAGACGTGGAAAGAGAGGGGAGCAAGGGCGCTGCGCGGAACCTCCGTGGCCGGCTTCCCCAACTGGCTGTCCATCATCGGGCCCAACACCGGCCTCGGGAACTCCTCCATGGTCCTGATGATCGAGTCTCAGCTGAACTACCTGTCCGACTTCCTGCGCCGACTGGACGCGCTGGACGGGCCTGTCGCCCTAGATGCCCGTCCGGAGGCTGTCGATTCGTGGAACGAATGGGTACAGCAGCGCATGGCGCGGACGGTGTGGAACACGGGCTGCACCAGCTGGTACCTGGACGCGAACGGCCGCAACACGGCTGCATGGCCTGGGACTACGGCGGAGTTCCGCCGCGCCACCCGGCGGGTGTTTCTTGACGAGTACGAAGTGCTACGGCCACCCGTACACATCGCTGTCAGCGCCAAACCCCCCGAGGCCTGAACCGACTCGCGGAACCCTCAGGAACGGCCCTCCCTAATGATCTTTTCGAACATTCGCTCGAGCGCCTGGCGGATGGTGTCGAGTTCCGACAGGAGGTCGTCCGACGGACCGTGGCTGGTGGCGACAGTACTGTCCTCGGTCTTCCCGCGGTACTCGGACGAGGCCGATGCTGTTTCTGGAGCGAGCGTGGATGTCCGCTTGGACCAGGGAGCCGCAGTCTGGACCACACGGGTCTCCCCAGTTTTCCCCCACTTCATCACTTCCGACCTGCATTCCACCTCAGCCTCCGCAGTACCGGAACCTTGAGCCCAGACACCCGTGTGGATGGACGCGATACCGAGCGCCGGACTTTGCGTGAGGATGGCGTTGTGCAATTCTTGCAGCCACTGCTGCGGGTCCAAGCCATATTCCTCACGGAGTCTGCAGCGAAACCGTTGAAAAGTTTCGAGCGCGTCCACCTGTCGGCCTGCACGATACAGAACGATCATCAACTGGCCGACAACCCGCTCTCGGGTCGGACTGCCCTTGAGGAACTGCTTGATCTCGCAGATCAACTGCCGATCGCGCCCGCACGCGAGTTCGGCATCCATGCAGTATTCGAACGCCATGGAAACCGTGTTCTCCAGCGTCTCCAACTCTGGCCAGGAAATCCCCTTTGTGAGGATCTCGCTGAGCGCAGGTCCTCGCCATAGTGACAATGCAGACCTGAACTCCAGAACCGCATCCTGGAATCTCGCCTGCCGGAACATCTCCTGACCCTCGGTAATGTGATCGATAAAACAAAAATAGTCGATTTCCTGAGGATTGATCTTTAGGAGATATCCCGACGGATGGGTCAGAAGCTCCGGCCGCCCTGGCTCTCGCTCCCCGCAGTCCAGCAGGCGACGTATGGCAGAAGCCGCGTTCTGAAGAATCTTCCGCGCAGTCGGAGGTGCACCGTTCGGCCACAACGTCCTCACGAACTCATCAACGGCGACTATTTTGTTGGCTCGAAAAAGCAACAACCCAAGCGCAGCGCACTGCTTGACGCCATTGAACGGGACATTAGCGCCAGATTCGGTGATCTCCAGCGGACCGAGGACGTGGAATCTCACGGCATTCCTCCTGGTGTGCTGATCCAGAGAAAGCGCCCCATGTGCCGGGGCTGCGATAGAAATACGAGAAGGGGGAAATTCCCGATCAATTACCGGAAGGGCTGCGCCTTGTAGCCGAGAAGACTAAGGGAAATACCTGCATCGCGACTGTCCGAACTGAAATCAACCAGGAATCAGCTGCATGGCCCAACGTCAATTCACGGGTGAAGTGTGCGGCAGGTGACATGCAAGCAAATATCAGATGAATGCGTGTTGTAACGGAGAAGCGGCAGTGGCGAGAGTGGCTCGTTGGTTCCGAAAAGTAACCGGCTCATTATGCTCTTGCGCCCTCGCCCTATCGTGAGAGTGGGACTATCATTCAGGCTTCTGGAAGCTATAATGAGAACGATCAAGAGTCAAGCAATTGATTGTTAAGGTTTCTCTCGCCCTTCCTGTCTCAAGGCTGTGGAAACGGATAGAATTTGCTGTGAAGTCGCCGCGCCAGTCTCGACGGACTGGCCAACGTGCCAGGTACGGGGGATGCGCCGACAAGGGCGGGAGACCTCGTTCGGTGTGGGGTTCGAGGGGCACGTCATAGCCGAGCTGGGTGAGTTGGCCGACGAGCCTGCGGGTCTGCCGGGACTTGCGAATGCGGTTGATGAGGTGGCCGGCTCCGAGGTCCTGGTAGGGAGTGTCGCTGGTGAGGATGTGCTAGACGGCGACGAGCGCGCGCTTTTTGCCCCGGTGGCCGACCAGGCGCCGGAACTGGGCAGAGAGATGGGTGTTCTTCGAGCGGGCCGCTGCCGCCGCGGCGTTGCCCAGGACTCCTTTGAGCCAGGCGTCACCGTGGTGGTTGCGTCCGCTGGTGAAGCGTCCACGCGGAACTCTTCGATGGCCTGCCGAAGCCCAATGGCTGCGGTGCCACCAGGGCTGGGGCTGTCCAGCGCGTGAGACAAACTCGCTCATACGGCCGGTGACTGGCGCCAGGCGGTGGTGCGGGGGAAGGCGCTGGTACGGCCCATCGGGCGTACGCCCATGCCTCCCGGGTGGCGAGCATGGCGCACGTACGACGAGCCCCACGCCTCGGGGCGTGGGGCTCGTTCGTGATCCGCGGAGCCGACTGCGGGTACTAGAACGCCCTGTTCATCGTGGAGACCGTCCTGGTCGTCTGGCTGACGTCCGGTCACTTCTGGCTCAGGAGCCGTTACATCACCCTGCGTCGAGCCAACAACCTCAAGGCGATGGACAATGCCCTCTACTACGAATCGGTGCGGGGCCAACTGGAACAGGAGTTGATCTCCGACTACGGGGAGATCGCCGACGGCCACCTGCGAGCGTGCCGAGGAGAGCCAAGGTGGTGACGATCGTGAGTGCGAAGGCGGTTCCGGCGTCGAAGCCGCCGTCCGCGGGCTTCTCGCGGTCGAGGTTGCCGGGATCGGTGGTGGGGGCTGTCACCTGTCGGGTTCCTTACGCGGCGTACGGGGCATGGCGGCCCGCTTGGTTCTTGCCGGGCGGGCCATGAAGGGGATACCGCTTCGTGTGGGAGGGGGTATCTCTCCGGGCGAGGGGTGCTCGCGGCTTTGGCGGTGCCGGGGCGGTTCAGGAGGTGGTGGCCTGCCGGGGCGGCAGGCCGGGGATGGCGCCTTCCGTGAGGCTGGTGTGGATCTCACGGACGGCGGGGCCTGGGGCCGGGGGCAGTTCGGTGCAGGCGATGACGACCTGTCCCGTGGTGCCGGAGGGGTGCTCGGTGACGGCGAGATCGGTGAGTCCGGCGAGCAGGGCGGCCTGGATGCGCTGGTCGTTGTGACTGCTGCCGAGGCCGGTGAAGGGGCCGTCGACGATCAGGAACTGCGGAAGGGGCATGGCGGGGACGTCGCGCGCGGTGTCGCGCAGCGCCAGCAGGACGTTGATGTTGATGCGGGTCCTGCCGTGTCCGGCGACGACCCTTGAGTCGAAGCCGGCGCCGTTGATGGTGACGGAGAAGTCGTCCGGGCTGACGGAGGCGGTGCTCACCTCAGGGTCGCAGGCCTGCATCCGGCGCAGCAGATGGTCGGACCAGCGGGCGGTGCCCTGTTTCACCATCAGGTCGGTGTCGTGCCGGGCCGCTGTGTATGCCGCTTCGGCGGCTTCCTTCTCCTGCTCCAACTGCGGGAGCTGCGCGCGCAGTTCGGTCAGTTCGGCGAGTTCCCGCAAGTGCTCGGCGTTCTGTTCCAGGCGCGCGGTCAGTTCCCGGACGGCCGCCTCGGCTTCGAGGACCGCTTGCTGCTGAGGCGCGATCACGTCCTGGAGGAACGCCTGCGCGGCGGCCGACACCTCCACGACGACGAGGTCGGCGTCACCGGCGCGGGCGCGGGCCTCGTCGGCGGCCTGCGCGGCCCGGTGGGCTGCTTCGCGGGCCCGCTCGGCGGCCTGCTGCGCCTCGGACAGCCGCCGTTCGAACTGTTCGTCCCGCTGGCGGCGGTTCGGGTCGGGCCTACGGCACACGGGGCAGTCGTCCGGCGACAGCCCGGCCGGGTCGAGAGTCTGTACACACCGGGGACACAGGCTGGGGTCGGTTGCGGCCTCCCGCAGCCCGGCCAGGCGCCCGCGTGCCTCGGCTGCCGTCCGGTCCAGCAGGCGCGCCGTCCGTGCTCGTTCGTCGGCGGCCGCGCGGGCGCTCTGCCGCGCCTGTTCGGCCACAGTGACCTTCTGCTGCAGACCGGCGAGTTCGGTGTGCAGACGGCTGAGTACCGCACCGGCCTGCCCGGCCTCGTCGGACGCCTTCTGACGCTGTGCGGTCCACTGCGTGGCCCGCTGCTGGAGAGCCTCGACGGACGGCAGTTCACGCTCCTCGCGATCGCGCAGGATCTTGTTCACCCGGTTGTGGGCCGACCGCCACTTCTTCGTCCTGGCGGCGGACTCCTGGCGCAGTGCGTCGACCGTCTCGTCGTCGGCGCCGAGCAGGACCCGCCCCACCGCGATCCGTTGTTCTTTGCCCTGGCCGCCCAGGTAGTCGTTCGGGAGACCGCGCTGGCGCGCGTAGAGCCAGGGCACCAGCAGATCCAGCGTGACCCTGGTACGCCCCGTGCCCAGCCGGGGAACGCCGAGGAGGTCCTGGAAGACGTCGGCGGCGGATCTGCGGGACTCGGTGCGCTTGACCGGATGGGGTTCCGCGACGCCGGTGGTGACATCGGTGAAGACGATGTCCTGTGTCGGATCCGTGGTACTGCGTGTGATCCGCCGGCGTGAGTTCCCGAACCGGGCCGTGAAACCGAGTGAACCGCATGCAGCAGCCGCCGACATCAACTTCGCGCCCTCGACACCCAACGCCCACCAGACAGCTTCCAGCAGTGTGCTCTTGCCTGATTCGGTCTCCCCGATCAGCGCGGTCACCGGAGCGTCGAATCGCCGCTCCTGCACCACACCGTCGACGTCGAACGACGCCCGCTCGATGCTGAATCCGACCACGTGTTGCCTCCCGCAGACTCGACCACGCCTTCCGGAACGATGCTCCGAGCGAGTAACGACGTTCGGCCGACGGAGTGACGCTCGCCCGGCTTCCTTCTAAGGGCGCCATGCGTGGCTGTCTGCACCCGGTCCCGCGGGGCTACGCGGGAATCGATCCCGGCATCTCTGCCGCTTCGGTAACGCGACGGACCAGCTGGCCGAGGCCGGCTCGATCTGGTGAGCGATGAGTTGCGTCAGCCGCCGTCCGCACGGTGGCCATCCACTGCACCACGTCTTGAGAATCACGCGGGGGCCCGGGCGGGGGCGGCGGGGCTGCCGGGCTGATGTTTCACGATCGCGCGGTGGTCGTGAAGCCGTTGTGATGTTGTGCCTGTGTCATGCGGTCACCGGCCGGACAGTGGCCCGGGACATGAAAGGCGATCTCCATGACACCTCGCATCCTGACAGCCAGGAAGGCGCAGATCACCGCCGCGGCCGCGGTGGCCGGCGCGCTCTTCCTGGGCGTCGCGGCGCCCGCGAGCCACGTGCTGGCGGACAGCCGCCCGGCCTCGGTCGCGACTGTCGACACGGACAGCCTGGAGCTCACCGCCTCCTCGTCGTCCAGCCCCAGGTACTACCTGACGTCGTGGGATCTCGACGACGGTCAGGGCGGCTACACGGACTTCATCAAGAGCCTGCGGACCCAGGCCATCCTGGCCACCGGCGCTACCCGCCACAACCACGACGTGGGCAAGGGCAAGCAGGTCGCCGTCGACACCCTCAACAACGAGGCGACCAACACCTTCAGCATCGCCGCGGTCACGAGCGGCAGCCACACCATCCACCTGGTGATCAGGCTCAGCGACCTGTACGTCGTCGGGTACTTCACCGGGGTCGACAACCCGAACAACTTCGACGGCTTCAGCAACGTGTACGTGCCTCTCGCCGCGGATGCCCCGGACCTGACCGAGGGCATCGTGGGTGGGGAGTACACGACTCGGGTGGACTACAAGGGCAAGGAGAACTACAACGACATCGCCCGTGGCGGCAACACCTCGCTGACCGACACCACCGTCGGACACGCCGCGCTCACCCAGTCCGTCATCGACATGCGGAATCCCAGCAAGTCGAACCAGCAGTTCTGGATGCGGGGCCTGCTGCGCATGATCATGGCCGTGTCGGAGGGCGCCCGCTTCCGGACCCTCGGCACCGCGATCACGACCAGTTTCGATGCTGGCGGACACAAGATAACTACCACGGACGTCAGTCTGATCCGCAACTGGGCGAGCCTCAGCGACGTATACCACCATTACGACGACGGCAGCTCTTCCAGGGCCAGTGTCGACATCGCGGGATGGGGCAGGATCGACACCCTCAGGGCGGTGATCAGGCTGATCATGATCGCCCTGAACACCGGATCGGACCCGAACCCCAAGGACGAACTCTGACAGCGCCGCCTCCGCCCCGGCCGCTGGGTGCCGAGCGTGGTCGTGCGGAAGCACCGGGGCCGCACCGTCGGCCGGGCTTCGGGCCGGGTGTCAGACCAGTGGCCACAGTGCCGCGGTCAGGGCGAAGCCCGCGCAGCCCATCACGGTCGTCAGGACCGTCCAGGTGCGCAGGCCGGAGGCCACGTCGAGGCCGGCCAGCTTGGTGAACATCCAGTACCCGGCGTCGTTGATGTGCGACAGCGCCAGGGCGCCCGCGCCCATCGCCAGGGCGACCAGGGACAGTTGACCCGTCGACAGGTCGGCGCGCTGCAGCAGCGGGGTCAGGATCCCGGCGGTCGTGATGAGGGCGACGGTCGCCGAACCCTGGGCCGCGCGCAGGGCGAGGGCGGTCAGGAAGCCGAGCACCAGCACGGGCAGTCCGGTGCGGTCCAGGACGTCGGCGATCGCGTCGCCGATACCGCTGGCGACCAGGACCTTGCCGAAGACACCGCCCGCTCCGGCGACCAGGATGACCATTGCGACCGGCGGCAGTGCCGAGCCCATGACCTCGGCGATGTGCCCGCGGTTCCAGCCGCGGCGGGCGCCCAGGAGCCAGCCGCACAGGGCGACGTCGATGAGCAGGGCCACCATCGGGGCGCCGAGGACGGTCAGTACGGCACGGAGGGTCGAGCCCTCGGCGAGCGTGTTCTGCCCGATCGTGCCGAGGAGGATCAGCAGGATCGGGGTGACGATCAGCGCCAGGACCATGCCGAAGGACGGCGGGCGGACGTCGGTCTGGGAGGGCGCGGGCTTGGTGAGCACGGCGGTGCCGTGACCGTCCTCAGCAGAACCGCTGACAACAGAACCACCCTCAGCGGACCCGCCCTCCGGCTCCCCGTACACCTCCGCGTAGACCGCCGGATCCATCGGGTACTCACGGCGGGTCAGCCGACGGGAGACGAAGTATCCGAACAGGGCGACGACCGCGGTGATCGGCAGGCCGAGCAGCAGCATCAGCCCCTGACTGGCGCCGATCGTCGCGGCGACGGCGACGGCACCGGGGTGCGGCGGCAGGAAGGCGTGCACGGTGAGCATCGCGGCGCCCATCGGCAGCGCGTAGACCAGCAGCGGCTTGCGGGCGGCGCGGGCGACGCCGTACGCGATCGGCATCAGGATGATCAGGCCGACCTCGAAGAAGACCGGGATGCCGAGGGCGAACCCGGCGACGGTCAGGGCCAGCGGGGTGCGCCGGGAGCCGAACCTCTCGATGAGGGAGTGCGCGAACGCGTGGGCGCCGCCGGAGAGTTCGATGATCCGGCCGATCATCGCGCCCAGGGCGATGATGGTGGCGATGTGGCCGAGGGTGGCGCCCATGCCGTCCTCGATGGTCTTCACCAGGTCGGCGGCGGGCACCCCCGCGGCGAGCGCGACACCGATGCTGACGACCATGAGGGCGACGAACGGCTGGACCTTGGCTCTGAGGATGAGCAGGAGCAGGGTCGCCACACCGGCGACCGCGATGGTGAGCAGGGCGGTGTGGCTCATCGTCCCTCTCCTTCCGGGGATGCCGCGGAGGAGACCGCGGGGGTTGTTTCTGCTGATATTTCCGACGACTTGGGCGACAGGGGAGACAGGACGGTGACGACGGACGAGTCATCACGGGCGGCGAGCCCGGCACCCTCGCCGAGCAGGTAGAGCTGCTCGGCCGCGGCGGCCAGCGGCACCGGGACGTGGGCGTTCCTGGCGATGCCGGTGACGATGCCCATGTCCTTGACGAAGATGTCGAGCCGCGACTTGACCTCGACCTCGCCGCCGTCCTCGTACGCCTGGACCATGCGCGGGCCGCGGTCGGCGAACATGAACGACCCGGCGGCCCCGTGCTTGAGGCTCTCCACGACGGTGCCCGGGTCGAGCCCGAGTCCGCGGGCGAGCGCGATCGCCTCGGCCGCGGCGGCGATGTGCACACCGGCGAGGAGTTGGTTGACGGCCTTCATGGCCTGGCCGTCGCCGGGGCGCGGGCCGACCACCGTGAGGGTGGAGGCGAGCAGGTCGAGGACCGGCCGGGCCGTCTTCAGCGCGGTGTCCCCGGCTCCTACGACGATCAGCAGATCGCCGTTCCCGGCGCGTACCGGGCCACCGCTGACCGGCGCGTCCACGGTCTGAACCCCGCGTTCGGCGAGCCGCGTGGCGGTGGCGTGGGCGGCCTCGGGACCGACGGTGCTGGTGAGGATCACGACCGCGCCGGACCGCAGGGCCTCGGCGGCACCGTCTGTGCCGAACAGCGCGCCCTCGACCGACGACCCTGCCGAAGACCTAGACCAGGCTCTTGGCCTCGAGAACGGGGGCGCACGTCACGACAACACACTCCGGATCCACTGGTCGAC
>NZ_JBEYVC010000029.1:0-83707 GCF_040643855.1 Streptomyces sp. NPDC047072
GCCTCGGGGGTTTCGGCCTCGGGGGTCTCGGCGGTGGAGGCTTTGGCCTCTGGGGTTTCGGCCTCGGGGGTCTCGGCGATGGGGGCTTTGGCCTCTGAGGTTTCGGCCACGGGGGTTTCGGCGGTGGAGGCTTTGACCTCGGGGATTTCGGCCACGGCGGCTTCGGTCTTGGGGGTTTCGGTCATGGGGTGGTCATCCAGCGGTCGCGCAGTCCGGCGAGGACGGCGATGGAGACGGCGAGCAGGACCAGGCTGAGGGCGATCGCGGAGGCCGGGTCGTTCTGGAGGGCGAGGTAGACGGCCAGCGGCATGGTCTGGGTACGGCCGGGGAAGTTGCCGGCGAAGGTGATCGTCGCGCCGAACTCGCCCAGGGCGCGGGCCCAGGCGAGGACGGCGCCGGCGGCGATGCCGGGGGCGATCAGGGGCAGGGTGACGCGCCGGAACGCGGTGAAGCGGGAGGCGCCCAGGGTGGTCGCGGCCTCCTCGTAGCGGGGGTCGGCGGCGCGCAGGGTGCCTTCGACGCTGATGACGAGGAACGGCATGGCCACGAAGGCTTCGGCGATGACGACGCCGGTGGTGGTGAAGGGGAGCGTGAGGCCGAACCAGGAGTCCAGCCATTTGCCGACGACGCCGTTGCGGCCCAGTGCCATGAGGAGGGCGACGCCGCCGACGACCGGGGGGAGCACCAGGGGGAGGGTGACGAGGGCTCGTACGAGGCCGCGGCCGGGGAAGTCCACGCGGGCCAGCAGCCAGGCCAGGGGGACGCCGATGACCAGGCTGACCGCGGTCGCCGCGGTGGCGCAGAGCAGGGAGAGCTGGAGGGCCTGCCAGACCTCGGAGCTGGTGAGCAGGTCGGGCATGCTGCGCCAGGGGGCGCGGATCAGCAGGGCGATCAGGGGGAGGGTGAGGAAGGCCAGGCCGATCAGGGCGGGGACGAGGAGGGGGAGTGGGGCGCCGCCTTGGTTCTTACGGCTCTTGCGGAGGCGGGTGGCACTGCTCTTGCGGAGCCGGATGGCACGGCGGCGCCGCGGGCCACCGGTGAGGGTGTCCGCGGCGTCGGCCTTGCCGGTGGCGGGGCTGGTCACGGGTTCAGGAACCCGGCCGCGGTCAGGACCTTCTGGCCCTCGGCGGACTGCACGAGCGCGATGAACGCCTTGGCGGTCTCGGTGTTCTTCGACTCCTTGAGCAGGGCGATGGGGTAGTCGTTGATGGCGTCGGCGGACTCGGGGAACTCCACGCCCTCCACCTTGTCGCCGGCGGCCTTCACATCGGTCTTGTAGACGACGGCCGCGTCGGCCTCCTTGAGGACGACCTTGTTGAGGGCGGACTTGACGTCTTCCTCGTAAGAGACGGGCGTGAGCTTGAGCTTGCTGGCGGTCAGGGCCTTCTCGGCGGCGGCGCCGCAGGGGACCGTCTTGTCGCAGAGGACGACCTTGAGGTCCTTGTCGGTGAGGTCCTTCAAGGAAGCGACCTTGTCCGGGTTGCCGGGCAGGGTGGCGATCTCCAGCTGGTTGCGGACGAAGGTGGCCGGAGCGGTGGCGTTGTCACCGGCGTCCGTGACGGTCTTCATCGTCTTGGGGCTGGCGGAGGCGAACACGTCGGCCGGTGCTCCGCCGGTGATGGACGCGGCGAGGGAGTCGCTGCCGCCGAAGCTGAAGGTGACCTTGGTGCCGGGGTGGGCCTTCTCGAAGTCCTGGCCCAGCGTCGTGAAGCTCTCCTTGAGGGAGGCGGCGGCGAATACGGTGATGTCACCGGTGATCTTCGTCCCGGAGGTCGACGCCGATGCCCCCGACTTCACGGAGTCCGAGTCGTCGGAGGACGAGCAGGCGCTCAGGGCCAGCAGCGCGGCGGCGGTCGCTCCGGCAAGCTGCAGGGTTCGGCGGGTCATCAGGGGCGCTCCTCGGTCTGTCGACATCCGTGCGGCGATGATACTGCCGCATCTGCGAGGCATACGTCTCCTGTTGCATTGCATGAGCTGCATAGATGTCGATTGGAGATACGCATGTGCGGTTTCGGGTCTTCAGGTGCGGTCGATGTGGACGTTGGTCGACTTCACCCGGGCCGTCGCCTCCATGCCGACCTCCAGGCCCAGCTCCTCCACGGCTTCGCGGGTCAGGAGGGAGACGAGTCGGTGCGGGCCGGCCTGGATCTCGACCTGGGCCGCCACGTCGCCGAGCTTGATGGCGGTGACGATGCCGGGGAAGGCGTTGCGGACGGAGGTGTACGACGTCCCTTCCTCGCCGCCGCTTCCGGTCCTGGCGAGTTCGACGGAGAACGCGGCGAGGTCCCGGCCGTCGATGACGCGCCGCCCGCCTTCGTCGCGGTGGGTCTCGATCCGGCCCGCGTCGGCCCATCGACGCGCGGTGTCGGGGCTCACGCCGAGCAGTCGTGCTGCCTGGCCGATGGTGTAGGACTGCATGCGGTCACGATAGGGCCGCTGGTCACCGGGGAGCGGGTCAGCCCGTGTGGACTCGGGGGCGGTGGGGGCGGTTTGGTTCTGCTTCTCGGAGGACCTCTCGGGTGACCGGGGCGACCTCGCCCTGGCCGAAGAGGAAAAAGCGGAGGAAGTTGGCGAAGGGGTTGCCCTCGGTCCACTCGAAGTAGATGTGGGGGGTGCAGCCGGTGGTGTCGCGGACGTGCAGGAGGAGGGCGGCCAGGGCGTTGGGGATGGAGGAGGACTCGAGGGTCAGGACGCGGTAGCGGTTGTGCAGGACCTCGCCGCGGACCGTGAGGCTCGCCTCGAACTCCGAGGGGTCGAGCACCGTGACCTCGACGAAGACGAAGTCCTCGCCGGGGATGTCGTTGTCCTCGCGGATCTGCTCGATCTTGTCCCGGTACTCGGCCTGGTCGCGCTGGTCGGGTTCGTTGGCGATGAACCGCATCTTGCGGCTGGCCATGTCGCGGATGAAGCGTTCGGCCATGGGGTCGAGCGTCACGCTGGTCACGCGGAGTTCGAAGGCGCGGGCAAGGCGGGAGAGGAGGGAGACCAGGATGATGCCGGCGATGAAGCAGGCGCCGATCTTCACGCCGTCGGGGCGCTCGATGACGTTGGCGACCGTGACGTAGAGGAAGACTGCGGAGATGACCGCGAAGGCGATGGTCCAGCCGCGTTGGCCGGCCTTGCGGGCGGCGATGGTCACGGCGATCGCGGCGGAGCTGATGAGGACCAGGACGCCGGTGGCGTAGGCGCCGCCCTGGGCGTCGACGTCGGCGTTGAAGATCCAGGTGACCAGGAAGGCGATCAGGGTGAAGACGATGACCATGGGGCGTACGGCGCGGGCCCAGTGGGGGGCCATGCCGTAGCGGGGGAGATAGCGGGGCATCAGGTTGAGGAGGCCGGCCATGGCGGAGGCGCCGGCGAACCAGAGGATGGCGATGGTCGAGACGTCGTAGACCGTGCCGAAGGCGCCGCCGAGGTACTTGTGGGCGAGGAAGGCGAGGGCACGGCCGTTGGCCTGGCCGCCTGCCTCGAACTCCTTCTCGGGGATGAGCAGGGTGGTGATGAAGCTGGTGGTGATCAGGAAGACGCTCATGATCACGGCGGCCGTGGTGAGGAGCTTCTTCGTGTCCCGGATCCGGCCGGCGGGGTTCTCCTCGGTGTCGCCGGGGTCGCCCTTCACGTGAGGCATCACCGCGACGCCGGTCTCGAAGCCGGAGAGGCCCAGGGCGAGCTTGGGGAAGACGATCAGGGCCACGCCGATCATCACGAAGACGTTGCCGTGCTCGGTGGTGAGGGCGTTGGACCAGTCGGTGATGACGTGTTCGGCGGTGATGACGTGCCAGAAGCCGACGATCACGACGACGACGTTCAGGGCGAGATAGGCGCCGACCAGGGCGACGGCGACGCCGATCGCCTCCAGGAAGCCCTTGAGGAACACCGCGCCGAGCAGGGCCACGAGGACGAGGGTGATCAGCATCTTCTGGTCGTGCAGGGCGCTGTTGAGGTGCGGGTTCTCGACGAGGTGGGTCGAGGCGTCGGCCGCCGAGAGGGTGATGGTGATCAGGAAGTCGGTGGCCGCGAAGCCGAGCAGGGTCAGGACGAAGAGCTTGCCCTTCCAGAAGGTCAGAAGGCGTTCCAGCATCGCGATCGAGCCCTGGCCGTGGGGGCTCTCCTCGGCGACGCGGCGGTAGACCGGGAGGGCGCCCGCGAGGGTCACGACGACCAGGACGATGGTGGCGACGGGGGAGAGGAGACCGGCCGCGAGGGCGGCGATGCCGGGCTGGTAGCCGAGGGTGGAGAAGTAGTCGACACCGGTCAGGCACATGACCCGGTACCAGCGCTGGCCCTGGTGCTCCGGCTCGGGTTCGGGCTGCTCGGCCTGCTGGCCGTTGCCCTTGGTCATGTCGGACAGGCCCTCCAGCATCCAGGCGCGCAGGCGGCTGGGCGCGGGGTGTTCGGTGGTGGCCATCGCGTGCTCCTGATGTGCGGCTCAGCGTGAGGATTCCGGCCATCACGCGGACGGCGGCACCAGCGTAAGCGGAGAGTGACGCGTGGGCCCACGGATGTGGGGGCACAGGGCGTCAAGCTTCCGTTAAGACTCACTGCGGAGGGCCTGCGGCGCATCAGGGAGGGCGGTTCGTGGAGGTTATTGTGTGTTTGGGCTGTATGGGGGGTGGGTGGGGGTGGATACCGAGCGTCATCTTGTCGACGTAGGCCGAAGAGAGGGCGATGGGGATGCCAAGGGGTGGGGGGAGTGGCTGGAAACGGGCGCCCGGTACGGCCCCGCACACCTCGTGTGCGGGGCGCAGGGGCTGGAGAGGCGATAGGGACTGCTGAGGTCATTGCCCTGTGGGCTTGGCATGTTCTTGGCGGAAACTTGGATCACGGGGATCGTCCCGGTGGAACAGGGCCTGGGGCGCCTGCCGTTCTGCCTGGTGTGACGTCAATTCTTCCCGCTCGTACGGGGCTCGGGCAGAGAACGCAGCACATGGTGATCTGTGGGGACGACGGACTCGCGCACCGGCTGGCGGTCGAACTGGACGGGGTGTGCGGTGAGATGGTCACCGTCGTGCTGCCGTCCGTGAGCGACGAGCGCGGTGTGGAGATCGCGGCGTTGCACCACGACCCCGACTCGCCCGTGGAGCTGCATGTCTCGGCCCGCCCCGACGAGCGGACCCTGCGCGCGGCGGGCGTCGAGCGGGCCGCGGCCCTCGCCCTGACCTACCGGGACGACCAGGTCAATGTGACGGCGGCCCTGCTGGCGCGCACGCTCAACCCCTCCGTACGGCTGGTCGTGCGGATGTTCAACCGGGAGCGCGGCCGGCATCTGGAGCGGCTCCTCGACCGGGCGGCGGGGCTGTGCGGGGACCTCGCGCAGGACACCTCCACCACGGTGCTCTCCGACGCCGACACCGCCGTACCGGAGCTCGTGGCGGCGGCCGCTGTGGGGCACGGGCACACCCTCCAGGTCGAGGGCCGGGTCTTCCGCGGTGTCGTACGGCCCGCGCGGACGGCGCAGCAGGCCGGTGACCTGGCCACCCTCGCCGTGCTGTCCGGTGCGCACCAGGACGATCCGGCGAGCCAGGACAGCGCGGAGGCGCCCGGGGAGGACGGCATCCAGCTGCTGCCGGACATCCGGAGCGCCCACCAACGGCAGGACACGCACGGGCGGCTCATGCTGGAGGAGGTCACCCAGCAGCTCTCCGAACCGGCGGTCCGTGCCGGGCGGTTGCGGCCGCGCAGCTGGGTGCGGGCACGGCTCGCGCACCTGCCGTGGAGGGTGCTGCTCTCCAATCAACTCGCCGCTGTGTACGGGGCGTTGGCGGCGGTCGTGGTCGGATTGTCCACCGCCACCGCGCTGTTCGCCGACGAGCACCCGTGGTGGAAGAACTTCTACCTGCCGCTCCTGGACATCTTCACGATGGGTGACCCGGCCACCGACGAGCCGGTCGCCCGCCGGGTGCTCCAACTGATCGCCGGTTTCGTGGGGTTGGCGGTGCTGCCGCTCGTCGTCGCGGCGACCGTGAACGCCACCGAGGCGTTCCGCACCGCTTCGGCGAGCCATCCGCCGGACGACGACGTGAACGGGCACATCGTCCTGGTCGGCCTGGGCATGGTCGGCACCCGGGTGCTGGATCGGCTGCACGCCACCGGGCACCGGGTGGTGGCCATCGAGCGCGACGCGCAGGCCCGCGGGGTCACGCGCACCCGGGAACTCGGCGTACCGCTGATCCTTGAGGACGCTGCGGCGCCCGGGGTCCTCGAGCGGGCCCGGGTCGGCCAGTGCGGTTCGCTGCTCGTCCTCACCCGCGACGACGGGCAGAACCTCGATATCGTCATGGCCGTGCGGGAGACGAACCCGGCCGTGCGGGTCGTGACGCGGTTCTACGACGACGGCTTCGCGGCGACCGTGCAGCGCACCCTGCGTGCCTCCTACCCGGACGCGCTGACCCGGAGCAGAAGCGTTTCCGCACTGGCCGCGCCCTCGTTCGCCGCGGCGATGATGGGGCGCCATGTCCTCGGGGTGATGCCGGTGGAGCGTGGGTCGCTGCTGTTCACCTGCGTGGACGTGGCCGGGCATCCGGAGCTGGAGGGACGGTCGGTGCGCCAGGCGTTCCGGGAGAACGGGTGGCGGGTGCTGGCCGTGGGGGCGGCGGCGGGGCCGTTGCCGGAGTCGCCGGGGATGGACGTTCCCGTGGGGCTGCGGCCCGACCGTGCGGGGTTCGACTGGCGTCCGGTGCAGGCGAGGGTGTTGCGGGCGGGGGACCGGGTGGTGCTGGCCACGACCCGGCGGGGGCTGGAGATCCTGCTGACGGGCGTGCGGTCGCGGCCGGTCGGGCGGGAGCGGCGGGACGGGACGTCCCAGGGCGGCGGGGCCTGAGTCGGGGCGGGGCCTGAGTCGGGGGACGCCTGGTCGCGGGGGCGGACAGCGTTGTCTTGCCGGTGCTCCCCAGCCTCCCCGGTTCGCTTCGTAATGTTCGCCAGTGAGATCGAATGTTTCGGTCGGTCTGGTGTCGTAGGCGCGCATCCCGGTGTCGTGACAGGCCGGGCCGGGATATCCGTTCTCTTCGCACGCTCAACATTCCTTGTGTTCAAGGGGTTGCCACCGTTCAGCGGCTGTCTCTAGGGTGCGGCAACAGCGAAGCTTTCTGGATCAACTCCGAAACTTTCGGACCCAAGGAGCGCATCATGGGCGACCCGGCACTGTCCCGCCGCGGCTTTCTGGCGGCGTCCGCCGCTGCCGGCGTGGGCATGACCGCACTGAGCGGCTGCGGCGGCGACTCGGACGGAGGATCGTCCGACGGGACGACCACGGTCGAGTGGTGGAACATCTCCACCACCGAGCCGGCCAAGGGTGTCTGGGCGGCTCTCGCCAAGAAGTTCGAGGCCCAGAACCCCAAGGTGAAGCTGAAGATCGTCCAGTTGGAGAACGACGCCTACAAGTCGAAGATGACGGCGCTCACCGCCTCGGGGAAGCTCCCGGACGTCTTCCACACCTGGGGCGGCGGCGTCCTCAAGCAGCAGGTCGACGCCGGGCTGGTCGAGGACCTCACCGAGAAGACCAAGCCGTGGTCGGACAGCCTGCTCAAGGTCGCGAAGGCGCCGTATCTCCTCGACGAGAAGGTGTACGGCATCCCGTTCGACATCGGCATGATCGGGTTCTGGTACAACAAGGCGCTCTTCCAGCAGGCGGGCATCGCCGAACCGCCCACCACCTGGGGCGGGTTCCTCGAAGCCGTGAGCAAGCTGAAGTCGAGGAAGATCACGCCGATCGCCCTCGCCGGCAAGGAGAAGTGGCCCGGCATGTACTACTGGGCCTACCTCTCGATGCGCACCGCGGGCGCGAGCGCACTCCAAAAGGCGTACGACGACAAGGACTTCACCGGCGACGAGTTCGTCCAGGCCGGTGCGCACCTCAAGGACCTCGTCCAACTCCAGCCGTTCCAGAAGGGGTTCCTCAACGCCGCCTACTCCACGCCCACCGGGCAGGCGGCGACCGTCGGCAACGGCAAGGCGGCGATGGAGCTGATGGGCCAGTGGGCGCCGTCCGTGGAGGCCGACTCCGGCAAGGGGCTCGGCAAGGACCTCGGCTTCTTCCCGTTCCCGGCCGTCGAGGGCGGAAAGGGCGCCATCACCGAGGTGTTCGGCGGAGGCGGTGGACACGCCCTGCGCCGGGGCGCCCCGCAGGCGGCCGTCGACTTCCTGAAGTTCTTCGCCTCCGAGGCCACCGACCTGGAACTGGTCAAGAAGACCGGCACCCTCCCCGTGGTCCCCGGCGCCGAGAGCGCCATCTCCGACCCCAACACCAAAGCCGTACAGGCCCAGTTGAACGCCGCCACCGGCTTCCAGCTCTATCTCGACCAGGCGTACGCGCCCGCCGTCGGCCAGGAGGTCAACGACAGCGTGGCCGCGCTCATCGCCGGGTCCAAGTCGCCCGCGCAGGTGGCCCAGTCGATCACACAGGCCGCGAAGGAAGAGCAGTAGCCGCCGATGACCTCCACGTTCCTCGCAGACAGGCGGAGCGGTTCCGGCACCGATCTCCCGCCCCCGGAAAGGATCAGGGCCCGGGGGCGGGTCCGGCGGCGCGTGCTCAACTGGCTTACGGCGGTGGCCTTCCAGGTGCCCGCGCTGGTGCTGTTCATCGGCCTGGTGCTGCTGCCGATGCTGTTCGCGCTGTACGCCGCGTTCTTCCGCTGGGGCGGCTTCGGCATGCCCTCCGACTACGTCGGCGTCGACAACTTCACCGACCTCTTCGACAACCCGGTGTTCCTGGGCGACCTCTGGCGCTGTCTGCTCCTGGTGGTGCTCTCGCTCGCGCTCCAACTGCCGTTCGCGCTCGCCATGGCCGTGGCGCTCAACCAGCGGCTGCGCGGGCGGGCCGTCTACCGGATGCTGTTCTTCGCGCCGTACGTGCTGTCCGAGGCGATCACCGGTGTGCTGTTCAGCATGATCTTCGCGCCGGACGACGGTCTCGCCGACCATCTGCTGGGCCTGGTCGGGCTGGACGGCATCGGCGGGGAGTGGTTCGCGGAGCCCTCCACCGTCATGGCGACCGTCTTCATCGTCATGACCTGGAAGTACTTCGGCTTCCACATGATGCTCTATCTGGCCGGACTCCAGTCCATCCCGGCCGAGTTGAGGGAGGCGGCGCTCATCGACGGGGCCAACCCCTGGCAGGTGTTCCGCAACGTCACCCTGCCGCTGCTCGCCCCGACCATCCGGATCAGCGTCTTCCTGTCGGTCATCGGCTCGATCCAGCTCTTCGACCTGGTGTGGGTGATCACCCAGGGCGGTCCCGACCACCACTCCGAGACCATGGCCGTGACCATGTTCCAGTACGGCTTCAAGCGCTACCAGGTCGGCTACGCCAGCGCGATCAGCGTGGTCATGTTCGGCATCTGCCTCGTCTTCGCCCTCGCCTACCAGCGGTTCGTGCTCCGCCGCGACCTCGAAGGGGCCACCACGACGATGAGGGGGGACGGGAAATGAGCCGTAACAACGCGCGTACGGTGCCGCTGCACCTGGTCCTCGTCCTGGTCGGCGCGCTGATGGTCGTACCCCTGGTGTACGCCGTCCTGTCCGGCTTCAAGTCGACCGACGAGCTGTCCCGCAACCCGTTCGGGCTGCCCGAGCACTGGCTGACCGGGAACTACACGGACATCCTCGGCTCCGGCGACTTCTGGAAGCTGCTCGGCAACAGCACGCTGATCGCGGTCGCCACGACCGTGCTGGTCGTCGCGGTCTCCGCGCTCGCCGCCTTCTCCTTCGCGCGGTTCGCCTTCCGGGGGCGGGAGGCGCTGTTCACCTTCTTCACGATGGGGCTGATGTTCCCCTTCGCGGTGGCGGCCCTGCCGCTCTTCCTGCTGCTGCGCTATCTCGGCCTGCTCGACAACCCGTTGGGCGTGATCCTGCCGCAGGCCGCCTTCGGGCTGCCGATGACGATCATCATCCTGCGGGCCTTCTTCCGGGAGATCCCGGGGGAGTTGGAGGAGGCCGCGACCCTCGACGGGTGCAGTTCCTTCGGCTTCTTCTGGCGGGTGCTGCTGCCGATGGCGCGGCCTGCGCTCGGCACGGTCTCGGTGCTCGCCGTCGTCACCAGCTGGAACAACTTCATGCTGCCGCTGCTGGTGTTCACCGACAACACGTGGTGGACGCTGCCGATCGGCGTCCAGCAGTTCCAGGGGCAGTACTCCGCCGAGTACGCCCGTGTCTTCGCCTATCTCGTCCTGGCGATGGTCCCCGCCCTCGCCTTCTACTCGGTCGCCGAGCGGCAGCTCGTCGGCGGGCTGACCGCCGGTGCCACGAAGGGCTGACGGCACTTTCGAAAGTACGGCTCACCCACCCCCGCATGTGAGGAGTCGCCCCATGCGCAAGAAGAGACTGGTCTGTGTCCTCGCCGCCGTGCTCGTCGCGGTCACCGGCCCCGCCGCCCAGGCGCACGGCAAGCAACCCACCCTCGCCGACCTCGCCCAGCGCCACGGCCGCTACTTCGGCAGCGCCACCGACAACCCGGAACTGGTCGACGGGCCGTACAAGGCCGTCCTGGGCAGCGAGTTCGACCAGACCACGCCGGGCAACGGCATGAAGTGGTACGCCACCGAGCCGCAGCAGGGTGTCTTCGACTTCTCCAAGGGCGACGAGATCGTCGACTTCGCGCGCGCCCACCACCAGAAGGTGCGCGGCCACACCCTGGTCTGGCACAGCCAGTTGCCCGGCTGGCTCACCTCGCGCGAGTGGACGGCCGACGAGCTGAGGGCCGTACTGAAGAACCACATCCAGACCGAGGTGCGGCACTACCGGGGCAAGGTCTTCGCCTGGGACGTCGTCAACGAGGCGTTCAACGAGGACGGCACCTACCGCGAGACCGTCTTCTACAAGACCCTCGGCCCCGGCTACATCGCCGACGCCCTGCGCTGGGCCCGGCAGGCCGACCCCAAGGTCAAGCTCTACCTCAACGACTACAACATCGAGGGGACCGGGGCGAAGAGCGACGCCTACTACACCCTCGCCAAGGAGCTGAAGGCGCAGGGCGTCCCGCTCGACGGCATCGGCCTCCAGGCCCATCTGGCGCTCCAGTACGGCTATCCGACCACCCTGGAGGACAACCTCCGCCGCTTCTCCAGGCTCGGTCTCGACACCGCGCTCACCGAGGTCGACATCCGGATGATCCTGCCCGCGACCGAGGAGAAGCTCGCCCAACAGGCGCAGTGGTACGCCGACTTGACCGACGCGTGCCTCGCGGTGCGGCGGTGCGTGGGCATCACGATCTGGGACTACACCGACAAGTACAGCTGGATCCCCGCCTTCTTCGAGGGCCAGGGAGCCGCGTTGCCGTGGGACGAGGACCTCCAGCCGAAGCCGGCGTACTACGCGATCCGGGACGCGCTGAAGTAGAGGGCCTCATCGAAGAGCTGGTGGTGCGGTGCTCGATCGCACCACCAGTTCCGTCCCCAACTCCACGCGCGGGGAGTCGGGTTGTTCGTCGCGGGCCAGCTTCAGGACCGTGCGGACGGCCAACTTGCCCATGTCGGCGAGGGGTTGGCGGATGGTCGTCAACGGCGGTGCCGACCAGCGGACTTCCGGAAGGTCGTCGAAACCCACCAGGCTCATGTCCTCCGGCACCCTGAGGCCGCGCCGCCTGAGGGCCTCGACCGCGCCGAGGGCCATCTGGTCGCTGGCCGCGAAGATCGCGGTGGGTGGTTCGGGCAGGTCGAGGAGTTTCTCGCAGCCGGCGAACCCGGACTCCGGGTGGAAGTCGCCGGGGACGACCAGTGACTCGTCGAGGGTGAGCCCGGCGCCCTCCAGGGCGGCGCGGTAGCCGTCGAACCGGGCGCGTGAGCACAGCAGCCGGGGCGGTCCGGCGATCAGGGCGATCCTGCGGTGCCCCAGCGACAGCAGGTGCTCGGTGGCCGCGAGCCCGCCCGACCAGTTGGCGGCGCCGATGGTGGGGGCGTCCAGGGCCGGCGAGCCGGACGGGTCGACGACCACCAGCGGAACCCCGAGGACACGCAACTCGTCGTGCAGGACCGGGTCGAGGGCCGAGGTGACGAGGATGACGCCGTCCGAGGCGCGGGCCCGCAGATTGCGCATCCACTCCCGGGCGTCGCCCGAACGTCCGTGGATCGCGGAGACGACGGTGCCGACCCCGGCCGCGTGGGCGACCTCCTCGACCCCGCGCAGGATCTCCACGGCCCAGGGGCTGTCGAGGTCGTTGAAGACGAGGTCGAGCAGGGCGGCCCGGGTGCCGGGGGACGCGGGGCGCTTGCGGTAGCCGTACTGCTGGAGGAGCCCCTCGACCCGGGCGCGGGTGGCCGGGGAGACGTCGGAGCGGCCGTTGACGACCCGGGAGACGGTGGGCACCGAGACCCCGGCCTGCCGGGCGATCTCCGTGATGGTGACTCTGCCCCTGGCCTCGCCTGCTGCCACTTCCCCCACCTCCGCGTCGGAGTCTCGGAACTTCCAGGAGTCTTCCGGAAAAGTGGGACCATATACAAGGGATTACGGGGAGTGATCGGCGACGGACATGCGTCGGGGCCGGTGCGCAGACGGTTCGCTGCGAGCCGGCCCCTCAAGGTCTCCGGGCGATACGGCGGAACGGCGACCGCCCGGCGCCGCTCAGGCGGCGGTCACCACCGCGACCGGGCGGTGCGGGGCGATGATCCGGCCGTCGGGCAGGAGCTCACCGGTGTCCTCGAAGAGCAGAACGCCGTTGCACAGCAGGCTCCAGCCCTGCTCCGGGTGGTGCGCCACGAGGCGGGCGGATTCCCGGTCGGCGGAGTCGGCGGTGGGACACGGTGGCTTGTGCTGGCACATGGGTGGGATCTTTCGCTGTGTTGTGGTCATGTCGTCCCCCGTTGTGATTACTCACTCCGAACCCAGTGTTGCCCCACGGGCGTCAATCCGCAGGGATTTCGCATCACCACTTCTTCACAGGTTGATGACGCATCACCCGGCCGGACGGTTCACTCCAACTGGACGGTCCCTTCGGGTGGTTCGCGGCGACCGGATGGGACTAGTCCACCTGGGTAGATGCCACTCATCGTCACGGGAGAGCAATTGCCTGCTCGTATGAGCAATTGGGTTCCTGTGTTTTTCGTACGACCATAACCGCGCGGAAAACAGCGTCGTACCCCGCTACCCGGAATTCGGCGGCGGGGTACGAGAGGGGTTGATCTCAGGCGGGCGAGCCCAGCAGTGGTGCGCGGGTCACCCGGTGGGTCAGCACCGGGAGGAGCTCGGCGGCCAGGTGCGGTCGGTGGGCCGCGATGCCGGGCGGGGCGGGCGCCAGCGGGACGAGCAGATCGGTGGCGGCGAGACGGCCTGTCGCGGCGTCCGCGTCGCAGTCGCCGTGCAGCCACAGCGCGAGCATGTACAGGCCGGGGATCGACAGCAGGCGTGGTTGGTAGGCATGGGGCAGGACGTCGGCCTGGCGCAGCGCGCGCTCGGTGGACGGGATGTACGGGCCCTCGAAGAAGTGCGAGAACGCCCAGCCGTCGGGGGTCAGCATGGTCTCGGCCGCGGCCACCGCGCGATCCCCGCAGCGGATCAGGAAACGCCACCCCGTCAGGTGGGTCGTCGAGCCGCCCGCGGTCGAGGCGGAGTCCAGTACGTGCACGGGCAGCGGGAGTTCGGGGGAGGCGGGACCCTGGGCGCGCAGCAGGGAGGGGGTTCGGGCCTCGCGGACCGCGGTGGGCGAACCGAGTGCGGTGAGGACGGTGCGAAGGGCAGGTGCGGGTGCCGGGGGGACATGCAGCGGCATGGTGGGTCGCCTCTCATTCGACAGGCACGATGGCGCGAGGGCGGGGGCGGACGGCGCTGTCAGCTCACGGGATCGCTCACGAGGTCAGAGAGGCGGGGGCCGGGGTCCGGTGGCGCGGGTACGGATGAGGTCTGCCGTACGTCACCTGACGGCAGGATCCAGGACCGCGGGTGCCAACCCTCTGCCTTGCTCGCGGAGTTTATACGACATGTGTTCAGACGATGTTTCGTCTAGCCGTTTTCGGTGGACTCGGCAAGGTTGCATCCGGTCGGCGATACGTGGGAATCATCCCGATTCCGCAGCGGGATTTCGCCGGTGACCTCGGAGAATGCCGGAGGTGACGGTCGGCCAATTCCCATCGGCGTTTTTCACGAGGTTCTCAGGGAACTCGAAACTGTCGAGAGTTCCATGCCGAGGGAATGTGCCACCGGTCACATCGGCCAGGGTAGCGGGCTCCGGCCCCGCGTGGGACGTTATCGATCGTCTCGGCTGGGCATCCTTCCACCTGACTCGTGACGCATCGGGTGACACATCGAGGAGGGACCCTTCGATGGGGGAGAAGGTCGTGGCAGGCGGGTTCGACCTGTCCGATCGCCAGCGCTACCGCGACAAGCTCAGGCAGTGCCTGTCGGGGCTGGAGCGGCTTCTGGCGGAGCAGCGGTTCGACCGCCCCAAGAACCTCATGGGGCTGGAGATCGAGCTGAATCTCGCCGGGGCCGACGGCATGCCGCGCATGCTGAATGCGGAGGTTCTCGAACGCATCGCAAGCCGAGATTTCCAAACAGAACTCGCCATGTTCAATCTGGAAGTCAACATAGCCCCACACCGTTTGGGTGGTCGGGTATTCGACCGGCTCGCGGAGGAACTCCGCACCTCGCTGGCATATGCCCATCGGAAAGCGGGCGAGGTCGACGCGGGAATCGTGATGATCGGTATTCTGCCGACGCTCGACCGGGACGACCTGGTCTCCTCCAATCTCTCCGACGTCGACCGCTACACCCTTCTCAACGATCAGATCGTGGCCGCGCGCGGTGAGGACTTCGTCCTCGACATCGACGGTGTGGAGCGGCTGACCTGTACCTCGAAGTCCATCGCGCCGGAGGCCGCGTGCACCTCCGTGCAGCTGCATCTCCAGGTCACGCCGGGCCGGTTCGCCGATGTGTGGAACGCCGCGCAGGCGGTGGCCGGCGTACAGATCGCCGTCGGGGCCAACTCGCCCTTCCTGTTCGGGCGTGAGCTGTGGCGGGAGTCCCGGCCGCCGCTCTTCCAGCAGTCCACGGACACGCGTCCGCCGGAGCTCCAGGCCCAGGGGGTGCGGCCGCGCACCTGGTTCGGGGAGCGGTGGATCTCCTCGGCGTACGACCTCTTCGAGGAGAACCTGCGCTACTACCCGGCCCTGCTGCCGATCTGCGACGACGAGGATCCGCTGGAGGTCCTCGACGAGGGCGGGGTGCCCTCGCTCGCCGAACTCGTCCTGCACAACGGCACGGTGTACCGCTGGAACCGGCCCGTGTACGGCATCGCCGACGGCGTTCCGCATCTGCGGGTCGAGAACCGGGTGCTGCCCGCCGGGCCGACCGTCGTCGACGTCGTCGCCAACGCGGCGTTCTACTACGGCCTTGTCCGCGCGCTCGCCGAGGAGTCTCGGCCGGTGTGGAGCCGGTTGCCGTTCTCGGCGGCCGCCGCCAACTTCGACGCGGCGTGCCGGTACGGGATCGAGGCGCGGATGACGTGGCCGCGGCGGGGGCGGTACGGGGGTGTGGTCGAGGTCGACGCGGTGAGTCTCGTACGGGATGAACTGCTGCCGCTTGCCGAGGCGGGGCTCGCCGCGTGGGGTGTCGAGCCTGCGGACCGGGAGTTGTATCTCGGGGTGATCGAGGAGCGGTGTCGGCGGCGGGTGAACGGGGCGTCGTGGCAGGCGGCGACGTTCCACCGGGCGCTGGAGGCGGGGCTGTCGCGGGACGCCGCGCTGGCGGCGACGACTCGGCGGTACAGCGAGCTGATGCATCGGGGGGAGCCGGTGCATGCGTGGCCGGTGGGGTTGCCGGAGCGGGTTCCTCTCGGGTAGGAGGCCGGGGGCGGGGTGGGTCAGCTGGTGCCCGTTGCCTGGGCTCCCGCCGCCACTATCGCCTTCAGGATCACCGTGTGGATCTGGGACGGGTCGTTGACCTGTTGGCCGGAGCCGCCTGTGGCCTCGGCCAGTTGTTCGGCTTCGGCTCGGTCCGCGTCGGGGCCCACGGCGATGACGATCAGGGGGACCGGGCGGGACGGGTTGGTGAGTTCCTCCAGCCGGGAGACCAGCTCCGCGCGGGAGATGCTGCCCGGGTCCTGGTTGACGCCGTCGGTGAGGACGACCAGGGCGTTGAACTTGCCCTCGGCGTAGGAGGACGTCGCCTCTTTGTACGCGGCGAGTGTCGTGTCGTACAGCCCCGTCGCACCCCCCGGCACCGGATCAAGGTCCCCGAACGCCGCCGACAACCGCTCCCGTTGGGTCGCGCCGCTCGCCGCGCGGTCGCCGAGCCGGTCCGTCGGGACCAGCACCTTGTAGTCCCTGTCGCCGTCGAGCTTCGTGGAGAACTCCCACAGCCCGATCTCGTCCTCCTGCGTGAACGTCGCGAGGGCCTGGAGGAGTGAGCCCTTGGTGACGTCCATCCGCGACCGGCCGGTGCCCGGTACGGGCTCCGACATGGACGAGGAGGCGTCCACGACCGTGGTGATCCGGGCGCTCTGCACGGTGATCGTCCATGTACCGAGCGCCTCCTGGAGCGCCGCCGCCGAGGCGGGCTCGCCCGCGGCCTCGGCGTACGGCTGCGGGGCTTTGCCCCCGGCCTTGGTGACCAGCGATGCCGACACCTGGTCGTCGGAGGTGCGGAACCCCTGGTCCGTCAGCAGCTGTTCCTGCTCCGGCTTGCGCAGATACGTCATGAACCGGATCGCCGCCCGGCTCTCGTCGGTGCTCAGGTGCTTCTGATCGACCAGGGCGTAGGGGTAGTCGAGCCGCGGTGAGCCGTCCTTCGGGTAGAAGAGGTCGAGGCCGGTGTCCGCCGAGGAGTTGTACGCGAAGGCCGCCTGCTCGGACAGGACCAGCGCCTGGTTGCGCTTGGGGTTGCCCTGCTCGGTGCCCGACGAGTCGCGGGGAAGCGTGTCCACCACCTGTGCATCGGTGTCGGAGATGCGCTGCGAGAGCGTCTTCATCATCGCCGCGGCCTGGGTCGCCCCGCCGTCGGCCTTCGCGGCCGCGGTGCTCAGCTGGGTGAGCGCCAGCAGCCCGCTCGCGCTGCGCGCGGGATCGGCCGCGCCGAGCTTGAGGGAGTCGTCCGTCAGCGTGGCGGCGGCCAGTTCGAGCCAGCCGTACGTCTTCTGCGGCCAGCCCAGCGACTTCGCGGCCGTGGGCACCATCGCCACCCCCACGGGGCTGGAGGCCACGTTGCCCACCCGGGCCACCTCGGTGGCGCCGCCGTCCGCGTTGATCTGCTCGACCCACACGTCCGAGTCCGGCACCCACACCTGGACGCCCGGGTCCTTGCCGGCGACGAGGGTGTCACGGACCTTGAAGGAGTCGCGCGCGGTCACCGAGACGGCGAGGCACCGTCCGTCGGAGGTGAGGTTCTGCTCGCGGGCCCGCTCGGCGGCGGCCTCCAGAACGGGCGCCACCTCGGGGGCGGCGGCGATCTTCAGCGGAACCGCGTCGTCCCGGCAGGAGGAGCCGAAGGAGAACAGGCCGCCCCGGACGGCCGCGGCCGTACCACCGGCGACGGCCAGGACGAGCACCGTCGCGACGGCCACGGTGCGGCGGCGCGCACGGGGACGGGGGTCGCTGCCGCCCGCCCCATACTGATCGGGCAAGCTGTGACGTCCCATGACGGTGGTGCCCCTCCCTGTATGCGCGTGTCCGTTTCCATGCCAAGGGCGGCCACATTTGGCAGGAAAGCTTTCGAGGGACCCTAGCGGGGCCGCGCGGGGCATGAGGCGGGATTACTCAACTGGAGGCAGGTGTGCAGGCGGAGGCAGGTGCAGTGGCCGATTCTTTTCCGCAGCGGGCGCTCTCGCGGAGGTTCTTCCGTGACGAGGCCCTGCTCGTTCTGGGGCTTTCGCTCGGTGCGAGCGGTGTGTCCGCCCTGATCAGTTTTGTCGGATCGGTCACCAAACCGGGGGGTCTCAAGGACCAGGCGGCGACCCTCAACGCCTCGGCCGCGCCCGGCCGTCCCTGGCTGGATCTCGCCTGGCAGCTCTTCGGGATCACGACGGCCCTGGTGCCCGTGGCGCTGGTCGCGCACTTCCTGCTGCGGGAGGGCGAGAGCCTCAGGACCCTCGGGTTCGACCGCACCAAGCCGGGCCCCGATCTGCTGCGCGGGGCCGGGATCGCCGCCGTGATCGGGAGCACCGGCATCGCCTTCTACCTGGCCGCACGCGGTCTCGGCTTCAACCTCACGGTGGTGCCCGAGGCGCTGCCCGACGTGTGGTGGAAGTACCCCGTGCTGATCCTCTCGGCGATGCAGAACGCGATCCTCGAAGAGGTGATCGTCGTCGGGTACCTGCTGCGGCGACTGCACCAGCTGGGCTGGACGCCGGGCACCGCGCTGGTGGCCAGTTCCGTACTGCGCGGCAGCTACCACCTCTACCAAGGCATCGGCGGCTTCATCGGCAACATGGTGATGGGCGTGGTCTTCGTCTACCTGTACCGGCGGTGGGGCCGGGTGGGTCCCCTGGTGGTGGCGCATTCCCTGCTCGACATCGGGGCGTTCGTCGGCTACGCGCTGCTCGCCGGGAAGGTGGGCTGGCTGCCCACCGCGTGACTAGACCAGCAGCTCGCCCTCGATGACGGTCACCGCGCGTCCGCTCAGCAGGGTGCGCTCGCCGCGCAGCTCCGTGCGGACCCGGCCGGAGCGCGGTGAGGCCTGGAGACCGGTGAGTTCCGTACGGCCGAGGCGCTCGGACCAGTAGGGCGCCAGGGCGGTGTGGGCGCTGCCGGTGACCGGGTCCTCGTCGATGCCGACGTTGGGGAAGAAGCAGCGGGAGACGAAGTCGTAGTCGAGCGCGGGGTTCTCGGCGCGGGCGGTCGCGATGATGCCGCGCGCGGAGTGGGCGCCGAGGGCCTTGTGGTCGGGGCGCAGCGCGTGGACGGTCTTCTCGTCGGCGACCTCGATCACCAGGTCCCCGATGTTCGGGCCGGTGTCGAAGGCGGTCAGCGGCTCGGCGCCGAGGGCTTCGGCGACCCCTTCGGGAATCTCGACCCGGGTCAGGGGTGCCGTCGGGAAGTCGAGGGTGATCGAACCGTCCTCGCTGGCCGTGGCGATGAGGACACCGCTGCGGGTGGCGAAGCGCACCGGGCCCCGGTGGGCGCCGGTGCTGTGCAGGACGTGGGCCGTCGCCAGCGTCGCGTGGCCGCACATGTTCACCTCGGTCGCCGGCGTGAACCAGCGCAGCGCCCAGTCGGCCTCGCCGCCCTCGGGCAGCGGATGCGCGAAGGCCGTCTCGGCGTGGTTCACCTCCAGGGCGATGCTCTGGAGCCGGTCGTCGTCCGGGAACGCGTCCAGGAGCAGGACCCCGGCCGGGTTGCCGGCGAAGGGACGGTCGGTGAAGGCGTCGACTACTCGAATCCGCATGCGCCGACGCTACGGCGTGAGGGGCGTGGCGGAACAAGGCCAATCCCGGGTCACTGGCCCGAATTCCACGGCGGTTTGCCCTGGCGGAACGGCGTGTGCGAGTCTCGTCCGGCATCTCTTCGAAAGGGCTGGTCATGACGCTCGGCATGGTTCTCGGCGACGTCTCCTCTCGCGCTTCGACGCGGGAGCGGTAGCCCCTACCCCGGATTTCTTCCTGCTCCTCCGCTCGTCGTCGGAGTGCTCTTCGTGCCCCCGCACGTCCGCACACACGAGGAGTACGTGGTGTCCACCACGATCCACTGGACCGAAGACCGCACCGCCCGATCCGCCCGCTGGCACTCCGAGAGCGCCGCGCCCCCTCCCGCCCGGGTCGTCGTGGCGGACGACTCGCTGAAGGCCGACGCCGCCTACCGACTCGCCTGTGAGGGCACGGGGTTGCTGTGGCGCGGCGACTACGTCAACGCACGGCAACTGCTGAGCGCGATGGGCCGCCGCGTCGACAGGAAGCCTCCGCGACCGGTGGCCGACCTCGCCGAGACCTTCCACCTGTACCGCAGAGCGCGCGGTCACCGGGCCCGCGTACTGGGCAGGCTGCTTGTCCTCCTCACCGACCACTACTCCCTGACCCTGCGCAGGGCACCCGATGTCCGCAGGGCGTGCGCCGACGCGTACGGCGTCCCACGCGGAGCCATGGTGGTGTCGCTCAGCGAACTGCTGGGCGTGCTCGGGGCCCGGCAGTGGCGGGAGAAGGGGGTGGCGGTGCCGGCCCTCGGCGCGCGGATCCACCCGCACTACGGGGTGTTCGCGCCGACGAGGAGTGAGTACGTCGATCTGGTCGCGCGCGTTCCGCTGCCCGCCGGGCGTCGTACCGCGTTCGATCTGGGCACCGGGACGGGAGTGCTCGCCGCGGTCCTGGCGCACCGGGGCTTCGAACGCGTGGTGGGCACGGACGTCAACCCCCGGGCGCTCTCCTGCGCTCACGAGAACGCGCACCGCCTCGGGCTCGGCGGACGCGTCTCGCTGGAGGGCCCGGCCCTGTTCCCCGACGGCAGGGCGGATCTGGTCGTCTGCAACCCGCCCTGGCTCCCCGGCCGTCCGGCCTCCGCCCTCGACCAGGGCGTCTACGACCCGGACGGCGCGATGCTCCACGGCTTCCTGGCCGGCCTCGCCGCGCACCTCGCCCCGGGCGGTGAAGGCTGGCTGATCCTCTCCGACCTCGCCGAACTCCTGGGCCTGAGAAGCCGCGTGACCCTCCTGACGGCCGTCGAGGCGGCGGGGCTGCGGGTGCTGGGCAGGACGGACACCCGGCCACGACACCCGCGGGCGACGAACCCGGGGGACCCGCTGCACGCGGCCCGCGCGCCGGAGGTGACGTCCCTGTGGCGGCTGGCGGTGTCCGGCGGCCCCGGAAACATCACCGCAGCGTCAGCGGGGTCTCCGACGTCGCGCGCGTGAGCTTCTCCGGGTTGCGGACGTAGTAGAGCCCGGCGATGCGGTCGTGGTCCCAGCGGATCGCCAGGATGCCGTCGAACTCGGCGGCGTTGTGGACGGCGAGCGCGGGGTTGCCGTTGACCGTGGTCGGGGCGAGCGCGACGTCGACGCCGAACTTGGCGATGGCGCCGGCGATGAAGCGGGCCACCTTGCCGGCGCCGAGGATCGGCCGCGGTGCCGCCTGCTTGACCCCGCCGCCGTCGTTCAGCATGACGACGTCCGGGGCGAGGAGGTCCAACAGGCCCTGCATGTCACCGGTTTCGAGGGCCCGGCGGAAGGAGTCCAGGGCCGCCCGGGTCACCTTCGCCGGGACCGTCTGGCGGGGACGGCGGGCGTCGACGTGGCGGCGGGCGCGCATCGCGATCTGGCGGACGGCAGCGGGGGACTTGTCGACCGCGGCCGCGATCTCGTCGTAGTCCACGTCGAAGACCTCGCGCAGCACGAACACGGCCCGCTCGGTCGGCGAGAGCGTCTCGAGGACCAGCATCAGCGCCATCGACACGCTCTCGGCGAGCTCGACGTCCTGCGCCACGTCCGGCGTGGTCAGCAGCGGCTCCGGCAGCCAGGGGCCGACGTAGGCCTCCTTGCGGCGGCTCATGGTGCGCAGCCGGTTGAGCGCCTGCCGGGTGGTGATCCGGACCAGATAGGCCCGCTGGTCCCGGACCTGCTCCTGGTCGACGTCGATCCACCGCAGCCAGGTCTCCTGGAGCACGTCCTCCGCGTCGGCGGCCGAGCCGAGCATCTCGTAGGCGACGGTGAAGAGCAGATTGCGGTGCGCGACGAAGGTCTCGGTCGCCGGTTCTTCCATGGTGTGATCCTTCCCCCGATCCACCGGCAGCCTAGGACACGTGTTCGGTGGTTGCGGGGACTTCCGTGGCAACGGCGCGCAGCGCCTGCTCCCGCTTGGCGTCCTTCGACCACCACGTCCGCTTGCCGGGGTGACGGGCCTCCTGCCCCAGCTGCCACACGGTGCTCCAGCAGATGAGCTCCTTGACCCACGCCCCGGGGCGGCTGCCCAGGTAGTGCTTGTTGGCGGTGTCCGCCTTGTCGGAGACCTGGAAGATGCCGTGGCGGCGCCCGAGGCTGATGCACTGCCCGGCGAAGCCCACGGTGGCCGGCACGGGCGCCTCGCCCGCGATCCGCCTGAGCACCGTCTCCGCCGCCTGCGGGCCCAGCTGGACGGCCGACTGGCAGCCCATCCGGTACGGCACTCCCGACGGCGCCGCCGAGTCGCCGGCCGCGACGATGCGCGGGTCGTCCACGCTGGTCAGCGTCTCGTCGGTGAGCAGCCGCCCCAGGGCGTCGGTGGTCAGCCCGCTGCGCGCGGCCAGGTCCGGCACCCCGAACCCGGCGGTCCAGATGGTCACCTCGCTGGGCAGCGTACGGTCGTCGGCGAGCCGTACCGTCTCCTCGGTCACCGCCGCCACCTTCGTGCCGGGACCGTCCAGGACGGTCACCCCGAGCGCGGCCAGCCGCCCGGCGACCGAGCGCCGGCCCTTGGGGTGCAGGTACGGGCCGAGCACCCCGCCGCAGACCATGGTCACGGCCCGGCCCTGCTCCGCCAGTTCGGCGGCGACCTCGATACCGCTCGGACCGGCCCCGACCACCGTCACCGGCGCGCCGGCGGGCGCGGCGGCGAGGACCGGGCGCAGCTGCCGGGCCTCCTCCAGGCTGGTGACCGGGTGGGCGAACTCGGCCGCTCCGGGCACGCGCGGATCGGCGCTGCCACTGCCCACCGCGTAGACCAGGTGGTCGTAGCCGAGCGTGTCCCCGCCGGCCAGCAGCACGGTGCGCCCTGCCGCGTCGATCCGGGTGACGGTGTCGACGACCAGCCGGACGCGCTCGCCCAGGATCTTGCGGTAGTCGACGACCGCGTCGTGCGTGCCGGCCACGAGCTGGTGCAGGCGGATCCGCTCGACGAACTCGGGGCGCGGGTTGACCAGGGTGACGTGCACGTCGGCGCGCTGCGTCAGCCGGTTCGCGGCCATGACGCCCGCGTAGCCTCCGCCGACCACGACGACCTCGATGTTCTCGTTCACGGTGTCTCTCCTCCGTTGGGTTCCGGCCTCAAGACACCGCGCCCTCCGGAGGCGTGACAGGAAGTGATGCAGGTCACATTCCTTGCCAACCGAATGCTTCCGATATATCGTTGAAGCATCGCGACTGATCAACGATGGAATGGAGTGATTGCGATGCGTTCCCATGGATTCGAACGTGGACACGGTGGGTTCGGCCGTCAGGGCCGAGGCGGCCCCGAGGGCCGGCGTGGAGCATTCGGGCCCTTCGGCCCGGGTGGCCCCGGCGGCCCGGGTTTCGGCCCGGGCGGACCCGGCTTCGGCCCCGGCCCCTGGGGGCCCAGGGGCCGCGGCGGACCGCGGGGGAGGGCGCGGCGCGGCGATGTGCGCGCCTCGATCCTGGCCCTGCTCAAGGACCGGCCGATGCACGGTTACGAGATGATCCAGGAGATCGCCGAGCGCAGCGGCGGGGCGTGGAAGCCCAGCCCCGGCTCGGTGTACCCCACCCTCCAGCTGCTGGAGGACGAGGGGCTGATCGCCAGTGAGTCCGAGGGCGGCAAGAAGCTGTTCTCGCTCACCGAGTCCGGCCGCACCGCGGCCGACGAGGGGCCCGAGGCCCCCTGGGAGGAAGCCACCCGCGGAGTCGACTGGGAGGCCCTCGGCGAGATCCGCCAGGCCGGCTTCGGCCTCATGGAGGCCTTCGGCCAGGTCTGGAAGACCGGCAGCAAGGAACAGCGCGAGAAGGCGGTCGCCGTCATCAACGAGGCCCGCAAGAAGCTGTACCTGATCCTCGCCGACGAGGACTGACGGCGCCGGTACGACTCCTGTCGTACGGCGATGGAGGGGCCCTGGAGAGCGATCCCCGGGGCCCCTTCGCGTGCGGGCGCGTCAGGCCACCAGCCCGGCCAGTTTCCGCAGCGACTCGTTGAGCGCGGCCGTGCCCGAGTCCTTGAGCCTGCCCGCCATCAGCGAGACGGCGGCGCCCGTGAACTCGCCGTCGATGCGGACCGTCGTGCCGTCGCCGTCCGGGGTCAGTGTGTAGCGCGTGGCCACGCTCACGGCCATCGGGCCCTTGCCCCGGATGGCGAGCACCCGGGCCGGTTCCACCTGGTCGATGGTCCACTCGACCTCGGCCGGGAACCCCATCAGCTTCATGTTCTCCTGGAAGGTCCCGCCCACTTCGAGGGCTGTCGGGCCGCCCTGGGGAAAGCTGGTGTGGGTGGCGTTCCACTCGCCGTACGCGGACCAGTCGGTGAGCTGGGCCCACACCTTCTCGGCCGGCGCCGCGAGCCGTGCCTCCGCGCTGATGTCGGGCATGCGACCACCTCTTCGTGTCGGGCTGTGGTGTCGCGGAACGTAGCCGCAAGGGTCGCAACATTCAATACTGACGAACCGTCAGGAAATGGCGGGCTGCTCGCCGGGCTGCTCGCGGTCTCAGCCGACCTGCCTTATCAGCGCCGCGTCGAACAGGTCCCACGCGCGCGGGAACGGGCTCTCGTCGTGGCAGTGCCAGGCCTCCCAGAACAGGTCGGCGAGCAGTGCGTCCTCCGGGGCGTACACCCGGTACACGTACTGCTTGCCGTCCACGGCCGGCAGCGCCACCAGCCAGCTCCTGCTCTCCATTCCTGTGTGGGACGAGCCGCGCGGCGCCGTGGTTGCCTGATCTCATCCGCAAGGAGGAGATTTCGGCGCTCCGGGTCCGCTCTGCGTGGGACCCGAAGATGCTTCCCCTCGGGGATGACGCGACCCGGTGGGACTGATGGGGTGGGGGATGTGCACCCCCGTATCCCCCGGCAGTCGTCCCGCGCCCCGGACGGCCCGCCGTCGGGCGGCCCGGACGCCGATGCCAGGCTCAGCGCGGAACTGGCAACGGTCATCTCCGGTGCCCGCAGACGCGCGCTGCGCGACGGGGACCGCCAGATCGACACCGCCCATCTGCTGCACTCCCTCCTGGAGTCCGATCCGGAGGCCTACGCCCTCTTCGAGAGCGAACCCCAGCTGCCCCGGCTGCTCGGCTACCTCGTGCAGCGGAGCATCGGCTACGGGCTGCGCTGGCAGGGCACCGTCGAGGACTCCGGCGCGGTGCCCGTGGTGACGGCGCCCGAGGACTCCGGCGCCGTGCCCGTCGTGACGGCGGACGAGGGCTTCTCGCCGCTCGCCGCGGGGGCGATGGAGTACGCCTGCGCCCGTGCCGACCGTCGCGGGGACGCCCTCGCCCGCGGCACCGACCTGCTCGCGGCGATCCTCGTGGACCCCGGCTCCCGCGCCGCCGAGGTGCTCGGCCGTGCCGGGATCGACGCGCGGGACGTCTGCGCCCGCCTCGACGGGCCCCTGCCGGAGGGGCCGAGGCGGTCCAGCCGCTGAGACAGGTGTCAACGGGGATGACGCTCATGTCATCGCCTGTCATCATGTGCCGGTGCATACCTCTGAGAGCAGCAAGGCAGGACCGGGCAAGGGCGTCGGGCTCGGTCTGGCGCTGGTGTCCGCGCTCGCCTTCGGCGGATCCGGGGTCGCGGCCAAGCCGCTGATCGAGGCCGGACTCGACCCGCTCCACGTGGTGTGGCTGCGGGTGACGGGCGCGGCCCTGGTGATGCTGCCGCTCGCGGTGCGCCACCGCGCGCTGCTGCGCCGCCGGCCCGCGCTGCTCGCCGGGTTCGGCCTGCTGGGCGTGGCCGGGGTGCAGGCCTTCTACTTCGCCTCGATATCCCGGATCCCGGTCGGGGTCGCGCTGCTCGTGGAGTACCTCGCGCCCGCGCTGGTGCTCGGCTGGGTGCGGTTCGTGCAGCGGCGGCCGGTGACGCGGGCCGCCGCGGTCGGGGTGGTCCTCGCGGTCGGCGGGCTCGCCTGTGTCGTCGAGGTCTGGTCGGGCCTCAGCTTCGACGCCCTCGGACTGCTCCTCGCACTCGGCGCCGCCTGCTGCCAGGTCGGCTACTTCGTCCTGTCCGACCAGGGCAGCGACTCGGGCGACCAGGCGCCCGACCCGCTCGGGGTGATCGCGTACGGACTGCTCGTCGGGGCCGTCGTGCTGACCGCCGTGGCCCGGCCCTGGACCATGGACTTCTCGGTGCTCACCCACCGCGCCGACATGAACGGCACGCCGGTCGCGGCCGGACTGCTGCTCGGCTGGATCGTCCTCGTCGCCACCGTCCTCGCCTACATCACGGGCGTGGTCTCGGTCCGCCGGCTCTCCCCGGCCGTCGCCGGTGTGGTGGCCTGTCTGGAGGCGGTCGTCGCGACCGTCCTCGCCTGGGTCCTGCTCGGCGAGCACCTCTCCGCTCCGCAGATCGTGGGCGGCGCGGTGGTCCTCGCGGGCGCGTTCATCGCACAGTCCTCGACCCCCGCGAAGGGCTCCGCCGAGCCGGTCGCCACCGGGGGGCCCGAAAGCCGGTTGAACGCCCGCGAAAGCGCCGCCTAGGCTCCCGATCATGCATTCCCACGTCGTCGTTCTCGCGCCGCCCGCCGCCTGAGGCGGGCCCTCCGGAAGCCACGCCCGGCACTGCCGTCGGGCTGAACGGTGCTGCCCGCAGACGAAGTCCGCGGACCCCGCACAGCGGGCGTCCCTCCCGAACTTCCGCGCACACGCGCAGCTGCGGAGAGAACACGTGTCAAATACCGTCTCAGGCCTGCCCGTCGGGCGCGGCCTGCTCTGTCTGATCATCGCCGGAACCACCTGGGGCACCGCGGGCGCGGTCGCCTCCCTGGCGTACCGCACCGGTGACCTGGGCCCGGTGTCCCTGTCCTTCTGGCGCTGTGCCAGTGGGCTCGTGCTGCTGGCCGCGGTCCGCTGCGGGCGCGCGTCCCTCGGTGCACGTCCACGCACGCGTACGGCCGTCCCCGTGCCGTTCGATCGCCGGGCCCGGTTCCTGCGGACCGTGGCGACCGGGATCGGTCTCGCGGTGTTCCAGACCGCGTACTTCGCCGCTGTACGGGTCACCGGGCTCGCTGTGGCCACGGTCGTCTCGCTGGGGGCCGGTCCCGTGCTGGTCGCGCTCGGGGCGCGGCTGGTGCCGGGGGAGCGGCTCGGGCGGGGCGGTGTCCTCGCCGTCGCCGGGGCGCTCGCCGGGCTCGGGGTGCTCACGCTCGGCGGCACGGAGGCGTCCGTGCGGCCCTGGGGCGTGGTGCTCGGACTGGTCTCGGCGGCCGGAGGCTGTGCGATGACCCTGATCACGCGGGCCTGCGGGACCGACTCCTCGGACCTGTCCGTCGGGGTGTTCGCGGTCACGAGCCTCTGCCTGCTGCCGTTCGCGGCGACCGAGGGCCTGGTGCCGCACACTTCTCAACCCGCCCTGCTGCTCGGCCTGTTGGCCTACATGGCGGCCGTCCCGACGGCCCTCGCCTACACCCTCTACTTCGCGGCCGCCGCCGTGCTCCGGTCCACGACCGTCGCCGTGATCATGCTGCTGGAGCCGGTGAGCGCGGCGCTGCTGGCCGTGGTGTGCTTCGGCGAGCACCTCACCGCGACGACCGTGACCGGCACGCTGCTGATGCTCGGCGCGGTCGCGGGGCTGGCGGGCGCGGAGGCGCGGGAGAAGGTCTGACGCCGAGGGCCCTTCTGGTGAAGGGTCCCTTTCTCAGGCCTTCCGCCTGCGCAGCAGATGTTCGCGCGCAGCCGCGTCCCCCGGCCCGCCCCGCTCTGCCAGCGCGGTGACGATCCGGTCCTGCACCTCCCGGTCGCGGTGGTTGGCGTACTTGAACTTCGCCCGTACGTCGGTCACTTCGAGACGCAGGCCGCGCAACCCCGGCAGCATGCGGCCGTACGGTGACTCGCCCGCCGCCACCGGGGCGGAGCCGCCCTCCGGCTGGAAGTGGCCGACCAGGCGGTTGAGCAGCGCGGCCTTCTCGGCCGGATCGTCCACCAGGTGGGCCCGGCACCGGAGTTGGACGGCCGCGTAGAAGCTCGTCGGCGTGCCGTGCTCGGGCGGGACGTCCGCGGCGGCCTGCCAGGGGCCCGGCACATAGGCGTAGTCGTCGACCACGCTCAGCAGGACGTCCGGGTCGGCCTCCAGCGCGCCCCACAGCGGGTTCGGCCGCGCCAGGTGCGTGAGGACCTCGCCGCGCCCGGCGTCGTAGAGGAAGTGCAGGGGCTGGACGAACGGCGGTTCGCCGTCGGGGCCGTTGACCGCGAGCTGCCCGAAGTCGTGGACGGACAGCCACTGTTGCCACTCGGTGTCGTCACGGGCCGCGTCCCAGGGGTGGATCAGCATCACAGCACCGCGAGGTAGTCGGGGACCTCGGTGTCCGGGGCCAGGTCGGGGTCGGCGACCGGGACGTCGTACCCCTTGCGCAGCGGGACCACTCCGGCCCAGTGCGGGAGGGCCAGGTCCTCGGGTTCGTCGTTGACCCCGCCGGTGCGGATCTTGGCGGAGACCGCGTCCAGGTCGAGGCGGATGACGGCGGTGGCGGCCAGCTCCTTCTTGTTGGCCGGCCGGGAGTCGGACGAGCGTCCCGGGACGACGTGGTCGACCAGCGCGTCCAGGGCGAGGCGCTTCTCCTCGGGGTCCGTGACGTCGTAGGCGAGGCCGTGGACCACCACGGAGCGGTAGTTGATCGAGTGGTGGAAGGCCGAGCGGGCCAGGATCAGCGCGTCGACGTGGGTGACCGTCAGACAGACCGGCAGCCCCGGGTCGGCCTTGCCGGTCATCCGCAGCGGGCGCGAGCCCGTCGAGCCGTGGACGTAGAGCCGCTCGCCGACCCGGCCGTACAGCGTGGGCAGCACCACCGGGGCGCCGTCGCGGACGAAGCCGAGGTGGCAGACGTAGCCCTCGTCGAGTATCGCGTGCACGACCTCCTTGTCGTACGACGCCCGGTCGGGGGAGCGGGTGGGGACGGTGCGGTCGGTCGGGGCGTAGGCGGGTGTCTCCGGCGTGGCCTCGGTGGTCCCCGGCATAGTGCTCTCCTCGGTGCGGTGTGTGGTTGCGCTGTATATTGCACTAGTGCATACTCTGCTTTGTGCTAGAAGGATATCGGATCGAAGGGCGACGCGCAGCGGAGATTGCGGCGAGCGTCGAGCGCGCGGTGGGTGCCGGGGAGCTGGCGCCGGGGCAACTGCTGCCGCCCATGCGGGAGTTGGCCCTGGAGCTGGGGGTGAATCCCAATACGGTCGCGGCCGCGTACCGCACCCTGCGGGAGCGGGGAGTCATCGAGACGGCCGGGCGCAGGGGCAGCCGGGTGCGGTCGAAGCCGGCCACCACCGGGCGCGAGTACATCCGCGTGGCGGTTCCCGCGGGCGTCCGGGACGTGGCGAACGGCAACCCGGATCCCGCGCTGCTGCCCCCGCTGACCCCCGCCTTCGCGGCGGCCGCCGAGCGGGCCGACCGCGCCCCCGTCCTCTACGGCGAGGCGACCGTGGACCCGGAGCTGGCGCGCCTCGCGCGGGCCGCCCTGGACGTCGACGGGGTGCCCGCCGGCCCGCTCGCGCTCGCCTGCGGGTCCCTCGACGTGATCGAACGCGTCCTCGCGGCCCACCTCAAGCCGGGCGACACGGTCGCCGTCGAGGACCCCGGCTGGGGCAGCCTCCTGGACCTGATCCCGGCACTGGGCCTGCGCACGGCCCCGGTGGGCGTCGATGACGAGGGTCCGCGCGCCGACGACGTCCGGCGGGCCCTGGAGTCCGGCGCCCGGGCGCTGATCGTCACCGACCGCGCGCAGAACCCGACTGGGGCCTCGGTGACGGCGGCACGCGCGCGTGCCCTGCGCTCGGTGCTTCAAGAGCATCCCGAGACTCTGCTGATCGAGGACGACCACGGGCACGGCATTGTCGACCTCCCGCTCCACCCCCTCGCCGGTGTCACCCGCCATTGGGCGTTCGTCCGCTCGGTCGCCAAGGCGTACGGCCCCGACCTGCGCCTCGCGGTCCTCACCGGCGACGAGACCACCGTCGACCGCGTCCACGGCCGCCACCGCCTGGGCCCCGGCTGGGTCAGCCACATCACCCAGCGGGCGGTGGCCCACCTCTGGTCGACGGGCGTCCTGGACACGGCGAAGGTCGCGACGGAGTACCGGACGCGACGCGACCGCCTGATCGAGGCCCTGGCGGCACGAGGAGTGGAGGCCCACGGCCGCACCGGGCTCAACGTCTGGATCCCGGTCCCGGACGAGACGGGAGCGGTGGCGCGGCTGCTGCACGCGGGCTGGGCGGTGGCGCCGGGCGCGCGCTTCCGGATGAGCGCGCCGCAGGGAATCAGGGTCACGGTGGCGGCGCTCACCGGAGAGGAGACGGTGAGGCTGGCGGACGCGGTGGCGGCGGCAGTGGGTCCCGCTCCTTCACCGGGCTATGTCTGACCCGATCCGCCGGGGCATGTCACCGGTGGCGCCCTCGTGCGACCACCGCACGCATGAGATCGCGAGCCCGCGCTGCCGCCTCGGGGTCGTCGAGCAGCTGGATCTCCTGGTTGGCCGCCATGGCGATGCCGGACAGGTGTGAGACGAGGCGGTCGGGGTCCAGTTCGGCGGCGATCTGCCCGGCGGACTGCGCGGTCTCGATCTGCGTCCTGAGGAAGGCCCGCCAGCGGCGCACCGCGTCCTGGAGGAAGGTGCGCAGCTCGCCGGGTTGTCCGTCCAGTTCGCAGGACGCGGCGGTGACGAAGCAGCCGTTGGGGAACGGGCTGTCGGCAAGGTAGTCGCACCACCTGTCGATCACCACGTGCAGACACTCCAGACCGGGTCGGGCCGTACGGCTCGGTGCCACGACCGCCGCGGTGAACAGGTCCATCGCCCTGGTCAGTGCGGCGAGCTGGAGTGCTGCCCGGGAGCCGAAGGGGCCGACCACTCCGGCCTTGCTCATGCCGAGGGTCTCGGCGAGCGAGCCGATGGTCAGGCCGGACAGTCCCGCACCGGATGCCTGGGTCACAGCGGTGGCGACGATCCGGTCGCGGGTGCGCTGGGCCTCGTCGGCGGATCTCCTCATACCCACAGAGCTTACCGAACGACCGTGTGCTAATTTTTGGCGAACGACCGTACGCTAAGGCGAGGGGTGGATCCATGCGTGTCCGATGGCTGGGCTGGGCCGGGGTGGAACTCGAAGCGGAGGGCGAGAGCCTGGTCATCGACCTGCTCGGCGAACCGGAGGGCGTCCTGGAGGGGACCGGCCTGTCGGCCCCGCTGCCCACGGTCACCCGCCCCCACACGGAGGGGCGCGTGCTGGCCGGCCTCTGTACCCATCTCCACCGCGATCACACCGACGCCGCCGCCCTCGCCCGGGCTCTGCGCCCCGGTGCTCCGGTCCTGCACCCGGCGTCGTTCGGCGGAGACGACCACGAGAACCTCTGGACGTTGAAGGCCGACGGCGAGCTGACTCAACTGGGCCTGCCCAGGCGCCCGATGACCGCCTGGGAGACCACCGGGATCGGGCCGTTCACCATCGCCGCCGTACCCGCCGTCGACGGTATCGGGGATCCCCAGCTGTCCTGGGCGGTCGAGGCCGGCGGGAAGCGGGTGATCCACCTGGGCGACAGCATGTTCCACGGCTACTGGTGGCGTGCCGCCCACCGGCACGGCCCCTTCGACGCGGTGCTGACGCCCGTCAACGGACCGGCCCTGTGCTTCCCGCACTGCCAGCCGGCGAGCCCGCGCCCCGCCGCACTCGACGCCGAACACGCGGCCCTGGCCGGACGGTTGCTCGGGGCGAAGGCCGCCATTCCGATCCACTACGACGGATTCCACATCGACGGCGTCTACGGCACCCGGCCCGACGAACTGTCCCGCTATCTCGACGCGGCGGCCGCCGAGGAGTACGAGGTTCTTCCCCTGAAGCCGGGTGAGGCCGTGACTGTCTGACGAGGTCGCCGCCCACCCCGTCAGGAGCCTCGCCGCACCTGGGTGAGCGCAGCCCCCGCGAGCACGACCACCGCTCCCACCGGCGTCGACCAGCTCAGCGACTCCCCGAGCATCACGACCCCCGCCGCCGTGGCGATGACCGGAATGAAGTAGGTGACCATCTGCGCCGTCGTGGGCCCGACTTCGGACACCAGCCGGTGCTGGGCGAGCATGGCGACTCCCGTCCCCAGCGCACCCAGCGTCGCGATCGCCAGGAGCGGCACGGCGTCGACATGGTGCGGTATACCGCTGAACAGGGGCGTCACCACGGCCAGTTGAGCCGTGGCCAACAGCAACTGCGCCCCCGTCAGGGACAGGTGGGACTCGCTCGACCCGGCCAGCGTGCGACGGACGTAGATCCACCCGATCGGATAGCTGAGCGAGGCGAGCAGGGCCATCACCGTGCCCTTGGCGTCGAGTCCCTGAAAGCCCCCCCACGCCCCGAGGACGGTGAGCACACCGAGGAAACCGAGTCCGAGACCGGCGACCCGGACCCGCGTGGGCCGGTCCTCGGACAGCGCCACCAGCGACAGCGCCATGCCCCACAACGGCGAGGTCGCGTTGCAGATCCCGGCGAGCGCGGAGGGGATGCTCAGCTCCGCGTACGCGAACAGCGAGAACGGCAGGGCGTTGAGCAGGAACGCGGCGACCGCCAGATGCCCCCAGGTCCGGACGCCGCGCGGCAGCCGCTCCCGCTTCACGGCCATCGCCACCGCCAGCACCGCCGTGCCGAAGAACAGCCGTCCGAAGGTGACCTGGAACGGGGCGTACCCCTCGGTCCCCACCTTGATGAACAGGAAGCTGAACCCCCAGATCAGCGACAGCGCGCCGAAGCGCAGCCGCCAGTCGAGGGCGGGACGGCGGGGAGCCCGGGACGGGGCTTCGACGGCGGTGACGGTGGTCATGACGACCACGATCCTTGAGACGATCTCGTAGAACAAGCGAGATTTGTCGCCAGGTATCTCGTAGTATCGCTTACATGTTGAACCTGGAGCGCCTCCGCACCCTGGAAGCCCTCGCCCGGCACGGCTCGGTCAGCGGCGCCGCCGAGGGGCTGCACATCACGACGTCCGCCGTCTCGCAGCAGATGTCCAAGTTGGAGCGGGAGGTCGGCCAGCAGCTCCTCGCCAAGAACGGCAGAGGCGTACGGCTCACGGACGCGGGCCGGCTGCTCGCCGCCCACGCGACGCGCATCCTGTCCCAGGTCGAGCTCGCCCAGTCCGATCTGGAGGCCCAACGCGGCCAGGTGGTGGGGGAGTTGCGGCTGGCCGCGTTCCCGACGGCCGCGCGCGGACTCTTCCCGGCCGCCGTCGCCGGACTGCGCGTGGAGCACCCCGGACTGCGGATCACGTCACGGGAGATCGAGCCCGAGTCCGCGGTGCGTGCCGTGCTCCGCGGCGACTGCGACCTCGCGGTCGTCCTGGACTGGTACAACAAGCCGCTGCCGATGCCCGAAGGGCTGGTCAAGGCACCGATCCTCGACGACACGGCGGACGTGGCGATGCCCGCCGGCCACCGCCACGCGCACCGCGCCGAGGTCGACCTGGAGGACTTCGCCGAGGACGACTGGGTCACCTGGGGAGAGAACGAGTTCTGCCACGAGTGGCTGCTGCACACCCTGCGCCCCAAGGGCATCGAGCCCCGCGTGGCCCACCGCGCGGCGGAACACACGACCCAACTCGCCCTGGTGGCGGCCGGACTCGGCGTCTGCGTGGCTCCGCGGCTGGGGCGCGGCCCGGTACCGGACGGGGTGCGGACCGTCCCCGTACGGCAGTCGGTACGGCGTCACATCTACGCCCTGTGGCGGGCGGACGCCGACCGCCGTCCGTCGATCCGGGCGGCGGTCGAGGCGCTCAAGTCGGCGGCGGAGCAGGCCGTTTGAGCACCACCCAGCCTTACGCGCCGCCCAGCTTGCGGAAGTCCCAGGAGACGATCTTCTCGGGCGTCAGCCGCACCCAGGCGTGCCGCCCGTCGTGCGGCATCTCCTCCAGGCCGAAGTTCTTGCGGGCGAACAGCGTCTCCGGGACGTCGAGTTCGGCGCGCAGTTCACCGGTGCGCGGGAACTCCCCGACGAACTCCACGGTCCCGGACAGCTCCACGCCCCGCAACTGGTCGTACTCCTCACCCGAGTCGACCACGATCGCGACCCGCGGGTCCCGGCGCAGATCGGCCCAGCGCTTGCTCTTCACCACGGAGTACAGCCACATCGAGGTGCCGTCCCAGGCGAACCACAGCGCGCTGACGTGCGGGGCGCCGCTCGCCGACACCGTGGCGACCCGGCAGGTGCGCTGGCTGGTGAGGAAATCGTCCAGCTCGCCGGGCGTCATCATGATCTTCCGGCCCCGGCGCTGAGTGACGGTCATGCATCCCCCTCGTTCTGTCTTCCCTACCCACGCAATGGTGGCTACTGTCGCCGCTCCGGTCACAGGTGTCGAGGGGGCAACCATGCCGTCGTACGCACGACTTCGCGAACTCCTCGACCCCGGGCACACGGTCCTGCTGACCGTCGAGTGCCAGCAGGGTGTCGTCGGCCCCGACAGCGCGCTGCCCGAACTCGCCCGCGAGGCACGCTCCTCGGGCGCCCTCGGCAACATCGCCCGGCTGGTCGCCGCCGCCCACGAGCACGACGTCCAGGTGATCCACGCGATCGCCGAACGCCGGCCCGACGGACGCGGCGCGAACCGCAACGCCCGGCTCTTCCACGCCGCCGCACGCCTGCCGGTGCAGCAGCTGACCGGCACCACGGCGGTTCGCGTGGCGCCCCCGATCGAGGTCGCCGAGCAGGACATCGTCGTACGACGGCTGCACGGGCTGTCGCCGATCCAGGGCACCGAGGTGGACGCCCTGCTGCGCAACCTCGGCTGCCGCACGCTGGTCGTGACCGGGGTCTCGGCCAACGTGGCGATCCCCAACGCCGTCTTCGACGCCGTGAACCGGGGCTACACCGTCGTCGTGCCGAGCGACGCCGTCGCGGGGGTGCCCTCCGACTACACCCCCGCGATGATCCGCAACACCCTCGCATTGGTCGCCACGGTCGCGACCACGGACGAGGTGCTGGGCGGCCTCGGCCGGCCCGGACGGGCGCGGGTCAGGCCAGCGTGATGGAGTCCCCGGTCACGGTGATCTGCTCGGCGGCCAGCGCCTGGGTCGCGGGACCCTTCTTGACGCTGCCGTCCTCGACCGAGAACTCGCTGTTGTGGCACGGACAGACGATGACGCCGTTGGCCACGCTGCCCACCGCGCAGCCCTGGTGGGTGCACTTGGACGAGAACGCCTTGAACGTGCCCGCGGTCGGCTGGGTGACGACCACGCCCTGGTCCTTGAAGATCGTGCCGCCGCCCTCGGGGATGTCGGTGGTCTTCGCGAGGGCGGTGCCACCGGAACCGGACGAGGCGCTCGCCCCGCCGCCGTTCGCGTCGGCCTGGCTCGTGGAGGAGTCCGAGGAGTCGCTGTCCGATCCGCACGCGGTCAGCGCGACGGCGAGCCCCGCCGCGCCCACCGCCGCCACGACGGTACGGCGGGCAGGCGCCGGAACGGATTGAGGCAGTTCGCTGGTCATGCTGAACATTCCTTCCAGTGCGGAATTCATGGAGCTGTCCAGGGGTACGGCCGCTCGGCGCCCCCTGTTCAGACGTAGTCGAGATCTAAACGTGTTCGAGATCAGGGGCGGATAAGCCAGAGCTGTCGCTTCGCTGTCGGCCGGTAACCTGGGGCGATGCTCAAGGAAGCCATCGCGACCCGCTACATCACGCCCCTGCGGGAGGGCGGCTCGCTGCCGGGGCTCGTCGAGGCCGACGACCACGGGATCTACGTCATCAAGTTCACCGGCGCCGGACAGGGCCGCAAGACGCTGGTCGCCGAGGTGGTGGCCGGCGAACTCGCCCGCAGGCTCGGCTTCCGCGTCCCCCGCCTGGTGGCCCTCGACCTCGACCCGGACCTGGGGCTCGGCGAGCCCGACGAGCGGGTGCAGGAGCTGCTGAGGTCCAGCGGCGGCACCAACCTCGGCATGGACTTCCTCTCCGGCGCGCTCGGCTTCGACCCGCTGGCCTTCGAGGTGGACCCGGCGGAGGCGGGCCGGATCGTCTGGTTCGACGCACTGGTCAGCAACGTCGACCGCTCCTGGCGCAACCCCAACCTGCTGCGCCGGCAGGGCGAGCTGTGGCTCATCGACCACGGCGCGACCATGATCTGGCACCACAACTGGCCCGGCGCCGAGAAGTCCGCCGCTCGTCCCTACGACGCCTCGGACCACGTCCTGAAACCGTTCGCACCGGACCTCGCCGCGGCCGCCGCCGACCTCGCCCCCCTCGTCACCGAGGACCTGCTCGCCGAGGTCACCGCGGAGATCCCGGACGTCTGGCTGTCCGGCGAGCCCGGCTTCGACACCCCGGACGACCTGAGAAGGGCCTACGCCCTGCCCCTGCTCGCACGGGCCGCCGACGTCCACGAGCGCATCACCGGAATCGAGGGGGACAAGTGAGCGAGCGCCACATCCACATGGCCGGCAGTGTGGTCGAGCGCCATGTCATCAAGGGCGGGCGGGCCAGCGAACGGGACGTCTACGAGTACGCCCTGCTGAAGGTCGTCCCCCGTGTCGAACGCGGCGAGTGCATCAACGCAGGTGTGCTCGTCTACTGCCGGGCGAAGGCGTACGTCGGTGTGCGCACCCACCTCGACGAGGACCGGCTGCGCGCGCTGGACCCGGCCGCGGACGTGGCGGGTGTCCGGGCCGCCCTCAGGGCCGTCGAACGGGTCTGCGCGGGCGGCGAGGCGGCCGGAGAGGCCGCGGGCGACGACGCCGGGCGCCGCTTCCGGTGGCTCGTCGCACCCCGCTCCACGGTCGTCCAGCCGGGTCCCGTGCACACCGGACTCACCCTGGATCCGGAGGCCGAGCCGGAGCGCCTGCTCGACCTGCTGGTGAGGTAATGGATCACACCCGTCCCGTGGGACGTTGACACCGCGTGCCAGGGCTTCTAGCGTCACGTCTGCCGAAGGTACTAAGCGGTCGCTCACCAACCTGATCGGGCCGAACTTTCTCGAGGACGCTCTCGAGGGCGAGGAGAATCAGCAATGTCCACCACTGAGCAGCGGGTAGCCGTCGTCACCGGTGCCGCGCGCGGCATCGGCGCCGCCACCGCCGTACGACTGGCCGCCGAGGGCCGCGCGGTCGCCGTCATCGACCTCGACGAGGCCGCCTGCAAGGACACCGTCGAGAAGATCACCGCGGCCGGCGGCAAGGCGATCGCCGTCGGCGCCGACGTCTCCGACGAGGCGCAGGTCGAGGCGGCCGTCGCGCGGGTCGTCGCCGAACTCGGCGCCCCGACGATCCTCGTGAACAACGCGGGCGTGCTCCGCGACAACCTGCTGTTCAAGATGAGCACGTCCGACTGGGACACCGTCCTGAACGTGCACCTGCGCGGCTCCTTCCTGATGACGAAGGCCGTCCAGAAGCACATGGTCGACGCCGGCTTCGGCCGCGTGGTCAACCTGTCCTCCTCCTCGGCGCTCGGCAACCGCGGCCAGGCCAACTACTCCGCCGCCAAGGCCGGTCTCCAGGGCTTCACCAAGACCCTCGCCATCGAGCTGGGCAAGTTCGGCATCACCGCCAACGCCGTCGCCCCCGGCTTCATCGCCACCGACATGACCGCCGCGACCGCCGCCCGCGTCGGCATGGGCTTCGAGGAGTTCAAGGCGGCCGCCGCCACCCAGATCCCCGTCGCGCGCGTGGGCGAGCCCGACGACATCGCCAACGCCATCGCCTTCTTCACGAACGAGGCCGCCGGGTTCGTTTCCGGCCAGGTGCTGTACGTGGCCGGCGGACCGCTCGACTAGAGGAAACGGAACATGACTTCGCAGCTCCCCGAGCTTTCGGGCAAGGTCGCGCTCATCACGGGCGCCAGCCGCGGTATCGGCTACGGCGTCGCCGAGGCGCTCGTCGCGCGCGGCGACCGGGTCGTCATCACCGGCCGCAACGAGGACGCCCTCAAGGAGGCCGTCGAACAGCTGGGCGCCGAGCGCGCCATCGGCGTCGCGGGCAAGGCGCACGACCTGGACCACCAGACCGAGGCCGTCGCACGGGCCATGGACGCCTTCGGGCGCGTCGACTACCTGGTCAACAACGCCGGGACCAACCCGGTGTTCGGTCCGATCGCCGACCTCGACCTGAACGTGGCGCGCAAGGTCTTCGAGACCAACGTGATCTCCGCGCTCGGCTTCGCGCAGAAGACCTGGCACGCCTGGCAGAAGGACAACGGCGGCGCCATCGTCAACATCGCCTCCGTCGCGGGCATCGCGCCCTCGCCCTTCATCGCCGCGTACGGCGTCAGCAAGGCCGCGCTGATCAACCTCACCCAGCAGCTCGCGCACGAGTTCGCGCCGGGGGTGCGGGTCAACGCGATCGCGCCGGCCGTCGTGAAGACCAAGTTCGCCTCCGCCCTGTACGAGGGCCGGGAGGCGGAGGCCGCCGCGTCCTACCCGCTGGCCCGGCTCGGGGTGCCCTCCGACATCGGCGGCGCCGCTGCCTTCCTGACCTCGTCCCAGTCCGACTGGGTCACCGGCCAGACGCTCGTCGTCGACGGCGGCATCTTCCTCAACGCCGGCGTCGGCTGAGCCCTCCCGCTCCGGCACGGGCGCTCGTTGACACCGACGGCGCCCGTGTCCACGCACAAAAGCGACACGGGGGCATTACAGGGTCATCACCAACGCGATGATCAAGGTGCCTGTGACCGAACCGGTTGAGCGCGCGCGGTGCTGCGGTATGTTTTGCCGACCCTTGGTACGGCATTTCGAGGAGCAAGCGCGTGTTCAAGCGGAACCGGTACCTGCCGCCCTTCGCGGCCCTCGTGTCCATATCCACGGTGGCCGGATGTGGTGTGTTCTCCTCGGAGTCCTCCGGCGACGGCAAGACGATCGTCGTGGGGACCACCAGTGCCCCGGCCACGCTGGACCCCGCGGCCTCCTGGGACAACTCCTGGGAGCTGTTCCGCAACGTCTACCAGACACTCCTCAACTACAGCCCCGGCGGCTCCGATCCGGAACCCGACGCCGCCGAGAACTGCGAGTTCACGGACAGTTCGAGCACCGTGTACAGCTGCACGCTGCGCGAGGGCCTGAAGTTCTCCGACGGGGACACGCTGGACGCCAAGGCCGTCAAGCACTCCTTCGACCGGATCAAGAAGATCAACGTCAACGGCGGCCCCGCCGGCCTGCTGACCACCCTCGACCGGGTGGAGACGAAGGGCGACCGCGAGGTCGTCTTCCACCTCAGCCAGCCCGACGCCACCTTCCCCCTGGTGCTCACCACGCCCGCCATGTCGATCGTGGACCCCGACGAGTACCCGGCGGACGCGCTCCGCAAGGACGGGAAGATCACCGGCTCGGGGCCCTACAGCCTCGACTCCTACGAGGAGGGCGAGAAGGCCGAGCTGGTCCGCAACGACAACTACAAGGGCATCGCCGACCGCAAGAACGACGCCGTCACCATCCGCTACTTCCAGCAGTCGGACGACATGGTCAAGGCCCTCAAGAACAAGGAGATCTCGGTCGTCTACCGCGGTCTCGGCGCCTCCGACACGGTGGACATCGAGGTCAACCAGCAGAAGGAGGGGCTCCAGCTGGTGGAGAACCCCACCACCGAGATCAGCTACCTGGTGTTCAACCCCAGCGACCCCTGGGCGGCGAAGCCCGAGGTCCGCAAGGCCATCGCCCAGATCGTCGACCGCCCGGCGCTCGTGCACTACGTCTACAAGGACACCGTCGAGCCGCTGTACTCGATGGTCCCGGCCGGCCTCACCGGCCACACCACGAGCTTCTTCGACGACTTCGGGGACCCCAGCGTCTCCAAGGCCAAGCAGCTGCTCACCCAGGCGGGGATCACCGAGAAGGTCCCGCTGACCCTCTGGTACACCAGCGACCGCTACGGCTCGACGACCAAGCCCGCCTTCGAGGAGCTGAAGAAGCAGCTGGAGGCGTCCGGCCTCTTCACGATCACCCTCAAGAGCCGCCCCTGGAAGACCTACGTCGAGGGCTACCGCAACGGCGAGTACCCGGTGTTCGGGCGCGGCTGGTTCCCCGACTTCCACGACGCCGACAACTTCATCGCGCCCTTCGTGGGCCAGCAGAACGCACTCGGCACCCCGTACGACGCCCCCGAGATCACCGGCAAGCTGCTGCCCCAGTCGCGCGCGGAGAGCGACCGCGGGGCCGTGGCGACGCAGATCGAGGAGGCCCAGCAGGTCTTCGCGGACGACGCGCGGCTGCTGCCGCTGTGGCAGGGCAAGCAGTACGTGGCCGCGAACGAGGAGATCGCGGGCCTGGAGAAGGTCATCGACCCGGCGACCATGATGACCATGTGGCAGCTCTACTGGAAGACCAGCTGGTAGCGGCGATTGTCAGTGGGCGCCTGTAGGTTCTCAATCCTGCAAGTGACCGCACATCGTGAGGAATTGACGTGACCGACATCGCCATGCTGCCCGAGTCCTGGCACGGGGTTCTGGGCGACGAGCTGCAGCAGCCCTACTTCAAGGAGCTGACGGACTTCGTCGAGGACGAGCGGGCGAAGGGCCCCGTCTACCCGCCGCGCGAGGAGGTCTTCGCCGCGCTCGACGCGACACCGTACGACAAGGTGAAGGTCCTGATCCTCGGTCAGGACCCGTACCACGGCGAGGGCCAGGGCCACGGCCTGTGCTTCTCGGTCCGCCCCGGTGTGAAGACCCCGCCCTCGCTGCGCAACATCTACAAGGAGATGCGGGAGGAGCTGGGCACCGAGATCCCGGACAACGGCTACCTCATGCCGTGGGCCCAGCAGGGCGTCCTGCTGCTCAACGCGGTCCTCACGGTCCGCTCCGGCGAGGCCAACTCCCACAAGGGCAAGGGCTGGGAGAAGTTCACCGACGCCGTGATCCGCGCGGTGGCCTCGCGGCCCGACCCGGCCGTCTTCGTGCTGTGGGGCAACTACGCCCAGAAGAAGCTCCCCCTCATCGACGAGAGCCGGCACATCGTGGTCAAGGGCGCGCACCCCTCCCCGCTGTCGGCGAAGAGGTTCTTCGGCTCCCGTCCGTTCACGCAGATCAACGAGGCGGTGGCCGCGCAGGGCCACGAGCCGATCGACTGGACGATCCCGAACCTTGGCTGACCGCCACCGGGTGCCGTCGTGCCCGGCCGGTTCGGTGCGGCCTGCCCCGGTTTGTCGGTGGCTGCCGTTAGCGTCGACCGGGACAGGCGACGAAGTCGACGAGGGCCGGAGGGCGCGGTGACGGAGCGGGCGGAACAGGCGGCGGGGGACGTCGTGATGGGCCGGATCGGACAGGCCGTGATGCTGCACCACGCCGGGGACCGCGAGGAGGCGCGGCACCGGTTCCTCGGGCTGTGGGGCGAGATCGGTGAGGACGGCGACCCGCTGCACCGCTGCACGCTCGCCCACTACCTCGCGGACGTCCAGGACGACCCCTGTGACGAACTGGCGTGGGACCTACGGGCGTTGACCGCGGCGGAGGAACTCACGGAGGACCGGCTCGCCGCCCACGAGAGCACGCTCGCGGTGCGCGCGCTGTACCCCTCGCTGCATCTGAACCTGGCCGCCGACTACGCCAAGCTCGGCCGCACGGACGCCGCCCGCACCTACATCCGCCGGGCCCGCCGGGCGGCCGACGCCCTCGGCGACGACGGGTACAGCGACGGCGTCCGCGCGGCGATCAGCCGCCTGGAACAACGCCTCGGCCCGGGAGGCGGCGGACCCACCGGGGAGCACGGCTGGGGGCCGCCGCGACAGCGGCCCTGAGCCGTTGAGGTACGCCGAGCCGGTGGGCGTACCTCAACGGCCGTACGCCTGCTTGCAGATGGCCGCCTCGGGGCTGTCCTCCTGCCAGCGGCCGTACTTCTTGCCGAGGGCGCAGACGTCCTCGGGGCCCCTGGGGACCGACTTGGTGACGTCCGGTACCTCGATGTGAGGCGGGCGGGGGTGCGGGTGCCGGACCTCGGGGCGGCGCTGTTCGGGATGGTCCGGGTGGGCCGGCCGGGTGCGCTCCTGGTGCTCCTGTGGCCGGGCCGGGGTCTGCGGGGCCGCACGGCCCGGCGTGGGCGTGCTCGACCGGGGCGCGCGGGACGGGCCGATCATCTCCAGCGCCTCCCGGGCCGGCGCCTGCACGATCTGCGGCTCGGCCTGACCGTCCGGGCGCGGTGCCGGCGGCTGGGAGAGTGTCGTCGGCGGCGGCCCGGGCACGGGGGGACGCTGGATGGTCACACAGCCGGTGAGGGCCGAGACAGCCACGGTGACCAGGAGCGTTGCGGTGGTCGTCGTTCGATGCACCCGCGCCACTCTGGTGGTTCCGCCGCCCTCGGGGACAGCAGACGAGCGCAGTTTGCCCCGCACGGGTGATCTCGGCCCCCGTATGGCGTGCTCACGTCCCCCTGTGCTGACGTCAGTCCCCGGTCGCGCCGTCGAGGCACTCGCGGATCAGGTCGGCGTGCCCGTTGTGACGGGCGTACTCCTCGATCATGTGGGTGTGGATCCAGCGCAGGTTGAACTGCTCGCCGGTGCGCCGGTGCCTGCCCTTGGAGAGGTCCTCGAGGCCGAAGCCGGCCGCGTTGCTGCGGGCCTCCTCGATCTCGGCCTGCCAGGTGCCGTACGCCTCCTGCCAGGTGTCGGTCTCGGTGACGTGGAAATCGCCGTCCGGATCGGTCTCGTTGTCGTAGTACATCGGCGCGGCGTCCTCGTTCGCGAGGATCCTGCGGTACCAGTGCCGCTCCACCTCCGCCATGTGGCGCACCAGCCCCATCAGGGAGAGCGCGGACGGCTGCACCGAGGCGGTCCTGAGCTGTGCGTCGGTCAATCCCTCGCACTTCCACGCCAGAGTCTGACGGTGGTAGTCGAGCCAGCCCTCCAGCATCGTGCGTTCGTCGGCGGTGGTGGCGGGTTCGCTGCGTTCGATCGTCATCCCCGCATCATGGACCGCAGCATCCCTGCCCACCAGCGATTTAGCGGCCGTATGCTTCCGGCAGGACCCGGCGGACAACCACTGGAGGAGACCCCGTGAAGGTCGGCTGCATCGGACTCGGCGACATCGCGCAGAAGGCCTACCTGCCGGTTCTCGGCGGCCTGCCCGGCATCGAGCTGCACCTCCAGACGCAGACACCGGCGACGCTCGCCCGGGTCGCCGACGGACTCCGCCTGTCCGAGGCGCGGCGCCACGGCGACCTCGACTCCCTGCTGGCCCAGGACCTCGACGCGGCCTTCGTGCACGCGCCCACGCTCGTGCACCCCGAGATCGTCGAGCGGCTGCTGACGGCGGGCGTGCCGACGTACGTCGACAAGCCGCTCGCCTACCGGCTCGCCGACTCAGAACGGCTGGTCGCGCTCGCCGAGGAGCGGGGCGTGAGCCTCGCCGTCGGGTTCAACCGGCGCTACGCCCCCGGGTACGCGCAGTGCGCCGACCATCCCCGCGAGCTGATCCTGATGCAGAAGAACCGCATCGGGCTGCCCGAGGAGTCGCGCGCGATGATCCTCGACGACTTCATCCACGTCGTCGACACCCTGCGGTTCCTGGCGCCCGGCCCGGTCGACGACGTCACCGTGCGGGCCCGCGTAGAGGACGGACTGCTGCACCACGTCGTGCTCCAGCTGTCCGGGGACGGGTTCACCGCGCTCGGGGTGATGAACCGGCTCAGCGGCTCGGCCGAGGAGATCCTGGAGGTGTCCGGGCAGGACACCAAGCGGCAGGTGGTCAACCTCGCCGAGATCATCGACCACAAGGGCCAGCCGACCGTACGGCGGCGCGGCGACTGGGTGCCGGTGGCCCGGCAGCGGGGCATCGAGCAGGCGGTGCTCGCCTTCCTCGACGCGGTGCGCGCGGGCAAGCTGCTCAGCGCGCGGGACGCACTGGCGACTCATGAACTGTGCGAGCGGGTGGTGCGAGCGGTTCAGGAGCGGGGCGCCTGAGGCGCCGACTGCCCGCTACGGCGCACCAGGCGGCCAGGACCAGCAGTGCCGCGTGCACGGCCCAGTCGCCGAACCGGGCGTACAGGGTGGTGCCGGTGGCCAGCGGGACGTCGTACACCCGCGCACTGCTCGCGTCGGTGCCGAGCCACTGTCCGATCCGGTGTCCCCTCGCGTCGTAGACGGCGGAGACGCCGGTGAGGGTGGCGTGCACCATCGGGCGGCCCGTCTCGGCGGCGCGCAGGGCGGCGAGCGAGGCGTGCTGCTCGGGAGCCCAGCTCTGCTGGAAGCTCGACGTGGCCGACTGGGCGATCAGCAACTGGGCGCCGTCCCGGGCGAGATGGCGGCTCATGTCGGGGAAGGCCGACTCGAAGCAGACCATCGGGCCGACCTTCAGGCCGTGTCCGACGTTCATCACGACCTGCTCGGAGCCGCGCCTGCGGTTCTCGCCGGCCGCCTTGCCGACGGAGGTGACCCAGCCCAGCAGCTGCCGGGCCGGGATGTACTCGCCGAAGGGGACCAGGCGCATCTTGTCGTAGCGGTCGCCGGTGAGCCCGTCCGGGCCGACCAGGACCGAACTCTTGTAGATGCCGGGCTTGTCGGAGCGGCGGGCGTCCACGTTGACGAGGATGTCGGCGCCGGTCTCGCGGGACAGGGCGGCGATCCGGCGCGCGAGGTCGGGGCGGTCCCCGAGGTCGTAGCCGACGCTGCTCTCGCCCCAGACGATCAAGTCGACGCCCTGGCCGGCGAGTTCGCGGGTGAGCTGCTCCTCGCGGTCGAAGCGCTTCTCGGGGCCGACGATCACACCGGGCTGGACGACGGCGATCCGGGTCCGGCCCGAGGTGTCGGGGCGCGGTGCCCACATCCAGGCCGCCGAGGTGACGGTGGCGGTGGCGACCAGGCCCACCACGGCGGGCACCCGGGACTCACGGACCGTCACCAGCACGGCCACGGCGACGTTGACGGCCACCACCAGGAAGCTGAGCAGCCACACCCCGCCGACGGAGGCCAGCCGCAGCGCGGGCTCCACCTGCCACTGGCTGGACCCGATCATGCCCCAGGGGCCGCCGAGCCCCTGCCAGGAGCGGACCAGCTCGATGCCGAGCCAGCCGGAGGGGAGGACGACGAGAGCGGTCGCGACCTGTGCCCGGCCGAGCAGACGCCGGACCAGCCAGCCCCAGGGGGCCCACAGCGCGCCCAGCAGGGCGCCGATCACGAAGATGAAGACGTTCAGGCTCGGGAACAGCCAGTGGTGCACGGCCACCATGTAGCCGAAGCCGCCCGCCCAGCCGTCGTACGCCGCCCGTTTGCCGGTCGGAGCCGAGCGGATCAGGACGATCCAGGGGACGAGGGCGACGTACGCGAACCACCACAACGACGGGGCGGGGAACGCGAACACGGGCAGGGCGCCCGCCAGCGCGGCGACGGTCGAGCGCCGCCAGGGGGAGGCGAGCCAGTGGCCGAACCTGTTCATACGGCGCCTCCTACCCCGTGGGTGTTACCAGTGTGCGTGTTGTTGACCACCTTCGGGTGATGGCGTCGTTTCAGTTGATCACGGGAGCCGGGCGCGGGGCGGGAAGACGCCGCCACTTCTCCTGGACGACGACCTCGCGCAGCCGCCAGCCGTCGTCCGTGCGCAGCAGCGCGAAGGCGTAGCGGCCGCCGCAGACGAAGTCGGGGGCGGTTTCCGGGGAGTCGTCGCCGGCCAGGCGCATCGGGTTGATGTAGTCGGCCTGGACGCGGGCGGTGTCGCCGGTGTCCTGCTCCAGCAGGCCGAAGCGGACCCGGCGGTTGACGATCAGATGCTGGCGCATCGAGAACAGCCCGAGGCTTTCGGCGAGCCAGTCGCAGACCTGCCGGGCGTCCCCCTCGATCCCGCCGGCCGAGCGGTAGTCCGCGCGTCCGTCCGGGGTGAACAGCGCCCGGTACGAGGTCCAGTCGCCGTCGTCCACGGCCACGGCGTAGTCGGTGACGAGGGCGTCGACGGCCAGCCGGTCCATCACGGTCGCGAGCTCCACACGCTGCGTCATCGGCTCAGTGTTGGGCATGGGGCGGACGGAGCCAAGGGGCGTGCGGGGTCTTCGTGTGCGCCTTCTCGCCGGGCTCAGGTCGGTTCTGGTTCCGGCTTCGGCTCGTTCAGTGGGTCCACGGCCCATTCGGTGGCCACCGGGAGGAAGCGGTGCTCGGCCGCGTGGGCCGCCATCCGGGAGTTGCGGGCCTCGGCCTCGGGGCCGTCCGGGAGGTGGAACTCCGCGCCCGCCCGCGTGGACCTGGCCTGCATGCCGGTGGCGGTCGTCAGACGGCGGTGCACGTAGCGCTCCAGGGCCTCCGGTACGTCCGTCGGGGCCGCGTCCGCGAGGCAGTCGCCGAGGACGGCCGCGTCGAGGATCGCCTGGGCCGCGCCCTGGGCCTGGAACGGCACCATCGCGTGGGCGCTGTCGCCCAGGAGCGTGATGCGGCCGGTGTTCCAGCGGGCGAGCGGGGTGCGGGTGTAGATGCCGTAGCGGAAGACCTGGCCCGCCCGTTCCAGGACGTCGAGCACCGTGGGGGACCAGCCCTCGAACTCCCTTAACTGCTCGCCGGGTTCGGCACGCGCGGTCCACGACTCCTGCGCCGCCGACTCGTCCGCCGTGGCGACGGCCACGACGTTGAGGAGTTCGCGGCGGCGCACCCAGTAGTGCACGAAGTGCCGGCCGGGGCCGAGCCAGATGCCGGTGTCCGGGAGGTCCAGGTCGGCGACCTCGGCGGCGGGGAGCAGGGCGCGGAAGGCGGCGGTGTGCGAGAAGACCGCCGCGTCCTTGCCGAAGAGCCACTGGCGGACCGCGGAGCGGATGCCGTCCGCCGCCACGACGAGGTCGGCGTCCAGCACCTCGCCGTCGCCGGTGACCACGCAGGCGGACTTGGCGTCCTGGTCGACGCCCACGACGACGGTGTCGAGCCGCACCGAGGCGGGCGGCACCGCGGCCGCCAACGCCTGTTGCAGATCGGCCCGATGGACCTGGAGGTAGGGCGCGCCGAAGGTGTCCTCGGCCTCGCGGCCCAGTTCGTAACGGCAGATCTCCAAGCCGTCGGACCAGGAGCGGAAACTGATGTGGGAGGGGTACGCGGACTGTGCCGCCACGGTGTCCAGCAGGCCCAACCGGCGTAGTTCGCGGGTGGCGTTGGGGGCGAGCTGGATTCCGGCGCCGAGTTCGGTGAAGCGGGGTGTCTGCTCGACGAGGGTGACCTCATGACCGGCCCGGCGCAGGCTCACGGCCGCGGCCAGTCCTCCGATGCCCGCTCCCACGACGATCGCTCGCATGGCATGACCTCACTTCGAGGGACACTCGACGGTGGGTCCGGGAAGGGTATCGGAGGGAACTCCCGGTTTGTACAAGGAGTTTCGGCCGACGTGCGGGCGACCGGGGTCGGTCAGGCCGCCTCGATGATGTCGCCGCGGATCGCGGCCGCCCACTCGACGACCAGCAGCTCGTACTCCGCGCGCTCCTGGGCCGACAGCGTGCCGCCCGCGCGCATCCAGAGCGCGCGGATCTGCTCGTTCACCTCGGCAGCGGACCGCGCGGAACCAGGGGTCACGGAATCGGGGAACATGCGGACAAGCCTAGGGGCAAGAACTGACGGTCCGCTACCGGACGGCTACGCACGACGTATGTGATTGGTCACGGGTTTTCGGTCGGCGGAAGGTGTCAGTCGGGCGAACCCCCCGCGTCACTCCGTCGCCGACTCCGCCGCGTGGGGGCTCAGGACGCCCATGGTGACCAGGGCGATGATGACGATGCCGAGGGCGATGCGGTACCAGACGAAGGGCATGAAGCTCTTGGTCGAGATGAACTTCATGAACCAGGCGATGACGGCGTATCCGGACGCGAAGGCGATGACCGTCGCGAAGATCGTCGGTCCCCAGGACACGTGGTCGCTCTCCATCGCGTCCTTCAACTCGAAGAGCCCGGAGGCCAGCACCGCCGGAATGGCGAGCAGGAAGGAGTAACGGGCCGCCGACTCGCGCTTGTAGCCCATGAAGAGGCCACCGCTGATGGTCGCGCCGGAGCGGGACACACCGGGGATGAGCGCCATCGACTGGCAGAAGCCGTAGATCAGGCCGTCCTTGATGCCGAGGTCCTCAAGTCCCTTGCGCTGCTTGGGCGCCCGGTGCTTGCCGCCGCTCTCGTCGCGCGCGGCGAGCCGGTCGGCGACGCCGATCACGATGCCGACGACGATCAACATCGTGGCCGTGATGCGCAGATCGCGGAACGGCCCCTCGATCTGGTCCTTGAACAGCAGCCCCAGCACACCGATCGGGATCGAGCCGACGATCACCAGCCAGCCCATCTGGGCGTCGTGGTCGCTGCGCAGCTCCTTCTTGAACAGCGACTGGGACCACGTCGAGATGATCCGCCCGATGTCCTTGCGGAAGTAGATCAGCACGGCCGCCTCGGTGCCGATCTGCGTGATCGCCGTGAAGGCCGCTCCGGGGTCCTTCCAGCCGGAGAACGCCGCGGTGAGCCGCAGGTGCGCGCTGGAGGAGACGGGAAGGAACTCGGTCAGCCCCTGGACGAGTCCGAGGATGAGGGATTCAAACCAAGACATGAAGTTACGGCGTCCAAGTGCTGATCGTCAGAAGGGAGTCGGGCGCGCCGGTCACCGTGACACGGTGATCGGGGTGCGAGGGGCAGCGTAGCGTCCCGCACCGACGGCTCCGGCACAGGGGCGGACGCGAGGGCCCCGGGGCCCTGCCGCCGAGAGCCCTGGGACTACGCCGCGGTCGGCCCGCTCACCGTCCAGCCGGGAGCCTGGGGATGGGCCGTCAGATCGTCGTGGGCGACGGCGTCCCCGCAGGCGGAGCAGGTGACGACCGGCAGCAGTTCATGGCCGCAGCTGTGCTCGACGACCATCGGGCGGTCGCCCTGGCGGAGATGGCGGTCGCCCCACGCCATGAGCGTCAGCAGCACCGGCTCCAGCTCCAGTCCCGCCTGTGTCGGCCGGTACTCGAACCGCTGCGGACGCTCGCTGTAGGCCCGCTTGGTGAGGATCCCGGCATCCACCAGCCGCCGCAGCCGGGTGGCCAGGATGTCGCGCGGCGCCCCGATGTTGCGCACCAGCTGGTCGAAGCGGCCGTTGCCCAGGCAGACCTCCCGCATCACCAGCAGGGAGTACTTCTCGCCGACGAGCGCGAGGGTGTCGGCGATCAGGCAGGGGCGGGGGTCCTTGGTGGCGGCCATGCGTCCAGTCTAGGGGAGGGTTTGTTTTTCCAACTCACGGAGTTATGGTGAGTTTGGATTTCCTACTCACTGGTAATGCCCCTTGGCAGCCCTGGAGGCCCGCAGCATGCGTGACGCAGTGATCGTCGAAGCCGTACGTACTCCCATAGGCAAGGGCAAGCCGAACGGCGCCCTCGCGCACGTCCACCCGGTCGAACTCCTCGCCCACACCCTGCGCACCCTCGTCGAGCGCTCCGGGATCGACCCGGCGCTGATCGACGACGTCATCGGCGGCACCGTCGACCAGGTCGGCGAGCAGGCCATGAACACCACCCGCTACGCGGCCCTGTCGGCGGGCTTCCCGGAGACGGTGCCCGCGACCACCGTGGACCGCCAGTGCGGCTCCTCCCAGCAGGCCGTGCACTTCGCCGCGCAGGGGGTCATCGCCGGTGCGTACGACCTCGTCGTCGCCTGCGGTGTGGAGTCGATGAGCCGGGTGCCGATGTGGTCGAACGTCCCGCCCGGCAAGGACCCCTTCGGCCCCGGGATCGCCGAACGCTACAAGGAGGGCCTCGTCCCGCAGGGCATCAGCGCGGAACTCATCGCGGCCAAGTGGTCGATCACGCGCGAGCAGATGGACGCGTTCGCCGTCTCCTCGCACCACAAGGCCGCGGCGGCCTGGGAGAAGGGCCTCTTCGACGCCGAAGTCGCCCCATTGGAGGGCGTCTCACGCGACGAGTGCGTCCGCCCCGGCAGCACACCGGAGATCCTCGCCGGTCTCAAGCCCGCCTACTACGACCCGAACTTCGCCGAACGCTTCCCGCAGATCGAGTGGAACGTCACGGCGGGCAACGCGAGCCCGATCAATGACGGGGCGTCGGCCGTCCTCATCACGTCCACCGAGACCGCGAACCGCCTGGGCCTGCGCCCCCTGGCCCGCCTCCACAGCTTCGCGGTGACGGGCTCCGACCCGATCCTGATGCTCACGGGAGTCATCCCGGCGACGGAGAAGGTCCTGCGCCGCGCGGGCCTGACCCTCGACGACATCGACCTCTTCGAGATCAACGAGGCGTTCTCCAGCGTCGTCCTGTCCTGGCAGCAGGAGACGGGCGCGGACCTGGAGAAGGTCAACGTGCACGGCGGAGCGATAGCTCTGGGCCATCCCCTGGGCGCGAGCGGCACCCGCCTGACAACAACCTTGGTGCACGCGATGCGTGAACGCGGAGCCCGTTATGCCCTGCAGACGATGTGCGAGGCGGGGGGCTTGGCCAACGCGATGATCCTGGAAGGACTCTAGCTACAACCCACTAAGGGGCGCAGGGAACTGCGCGACCAGCCACAACGGACCCGCAGCCGCCCAACAACCCGGCGAGGCACTTTCAACGGCGCAGGTGGTGCCGCTTACGCCAGGCGACCACCGCCCCCACCAACGCCGGCAAGGCGATCGCGGCCATGGCGATCAGAAACGCGGGGGACGTCGGAGCAGACGCCCGCGCCCCCGCAACGACATACGCGGCGGTGTTCGGGACCGACCCGAGCGCCGTCGCGACGAGGAACGGCACGTACCCCATCCGGGACACCGCCGCGCAGTAGTTCGCGGCCCAGAACGGCACCCCGGGAAAGAGCCGCGCCGCCAGCATCGACCGGAACCCGTGCCGACTGAGCTGCCCGTCCGCAGCCTTGAGCCACCGCCCCCGCAGCAACGGCCGCAACGCGTCCTGCCCGAGCACCCGCCCGAGCGCGAACGCGATCCCCGCTCCGAGAACCGTCCCCGCGAGCGCCGAGGCGAGCCCGAGCGAGGACCCGAAGAGCGCGCCGGCGGCGAGGTTCAGTAGAGGACGTGGCACAAAAGCGACCGTGCACAACCCGTAAGCCACCCCGAACACGACAGCCGCAGCGGCCCCGCCGAGCTGGGGCGGCCAGCCGTCCGCCAGCAGCCGCTGCGGCTCGAAGAGCAGCACGGTGGACGCGGCGCCCGCGAGCAGCGCTATGAGCAGGGACAGCCGCGCCCACGGCGACAGCAGCACTCTCGTGCAGCGCGCGGTGAGGCCCACCGGAGCGGGGGTGGCGAGGGCGAACTCCGTGGCGGCGGCCCGGGGAGAGGCCGTGGCGGTGCCCCCAGAGCGGGTGGTGGCATCGAGCATCCAGTGACGGTAACCGACCTGGATGTGTGATCGCCGTATGGATCCTGTGGGCCGCCCGCGAAAGCGGCCGTGGAAAACCGTTCGACGTGGGACGACGCGTCGGACATGATCTGCGTCATGTTCCGGTACGCCTTCGCTCTCGCAGCATCCGCAGTCGCGGATGCGCCGAAGGCTGCCGTTCCCGTTTTCCCGGCCGCCGCAGACGGCGCCCGAAGCTGACCCTTCCCGGATCGTCCGGCGGACCCCGCAGGGGGAGGGTCGGCAAGTCCTTGGGGTCCCCGTTCTTCCACGAACAAGAAGAGGCTTCGAGGTACAGCCATGTCCAAGACCGCTTACGTGCGCACCAAGCCGCACCTGAACATCGGCACCATGGGGCACGTTGACCATGGCAAGACGACTCTGACCGCCGCCATCACCAAGGTTCTGTCCGAGCGTGGCGGGGGCACTTTCGTGCCGTTCGACCGCATCGACCGCGCCCCGGAGGAGGCCGCGCGCGGCATCACCATCAACATCGCGCACGTCGAGTACGAGACCGACACCCGGCACTACGCGCACGTCGACATGCCGGGCCACGCCGACTACGTCAAGAACATGGTCACCGGGGCCGCGCAGCTCGACGGGGCGATCCTCGTCGTCTCCGCGCTCGACGGGATCATGCCGCAGACCGCGGAGCACGTGCTGCTCGCCCGGCAGGTGGGCGTGGACCACGTGGTCGTCGCGCTGAACAAGGCGGACGCGGCCGACGAGGAGCTGGTGGAGCTCGTCGAGCTGGAGGTCCGCGAACTGCTCACCGCGCACGGCTACGGCGGCGACGCGGTGCCCGTCGTACGGGTCTCCGGACTCAAGGCGCTGGAGGGGGACCCGCGCTGGACGGCGGCGGTCGAGGCGCTGCTCGACGCGGTGGACACGTATGTGCCCATCCCCGAGCGGTACTTGGACGCGCCGTTCCTGCTGCCGGTCGAGAACGTCCTCACCATCACCGGCCGCGGGACCGTGGTCACCGGGGCGGTCGAGCGGGGCACCGTGCGGGTGGGTGACCGGGTCGAAGTGCTCGGTGCGGGGGTGGAGACCGTCGTCACCGGGGTCGAGACCTTCGGCAAGCCCATGGACGAGGCGCAGGCCGGGGACAACGTGGCGCTGCTGCTGCGGGGCGTCCCGCGGGATGCCGTACGGCGTGGGCATGTGGTGGCCGCGCCGGGGAGTGTGGTGCCGAGTCGTCGCTTTACCGCGCAGGTGTATGTGCTGTCGGCGCGGGAGGGCGGTCGTACGACGCCGGTCTCCACGGGGTACCGGCCGCAGTTCTACATCCGTACGGCTGATGTGGTGGGGGACGTCGACCTCGGTACGGTCGCCGTCGCCCGGCCCGGGGAGAAGGTCGTCATGACCGTCGAGCTGGGGCGGGACGTGCCGCTGGAGGCGGGCCTCGGGTTCGCCATCCGTGAGGGTGGCAGGACCGTGGGGGCGGGGACCGTGACCGCCGTTCCATAGGGGTGGTGCTTGTACGTGGGGGGACTGCGGGCCGCTTCGTGGCTGGTCGCGCAGTTCCCCGCGCCCCTGGGAGGCATCATGGACGTGTGAATGAGTCCATACCCGTTGGCAGAGTTACCGATTTCGGGTTCGCCAAGTTGATGCCTGATGTCGATCGGTCGCGGGGGTGGCTGCTCACTGTTGATGGGGCTCCGCAGTCTTACGTCGATCTCGACGAACCCACCCATCTGGAGTTCGAGTACGCCCGTCGGCTGGGGCATGTGCTGGACTCCCTGGGGGAGACGGCGCTGGACGTCGTGCATCTCGGGGGTGGGGCGTTCACGTTGCCCCGGTACGTGGCCGCCACCCGGCCGGGCTCGCGGCAGGACGTCGTAGAGGCCGATCGGGGGCTGTTGGAGCTGGTCGGCGAGCATCTGCCGTTGGCCGAGGGGAGCGGTGTCACGCTGCACGCCGCCGACGCCCGGGCTTGGCTGGAAGGTGCTCCCGCGGACTCCGCCGACGCGCTGGTCGCCGATGTCTTCGGTGGGTCGCGGGTGCCCGCACAGCTGACGTCCGTCGAGTACGCGCGGGAGGCCGCCCGGGTGCTCAAGGGGGACGGGGTCTATCTCGCCAATCTCGCGGATGCCGCGCCGTTCGCGTTTCTACGGTCCCAACTCGCCAACTTCGCCGGCCTGTTCGAGGAACTGGTGCTGATCGCCGAGCCGGGGGTGCTGCGGGGACGGCGGTTCGGGAACGCGGTGCTGGTCGCCGCGCACCGGCCGCTCGACCTGCCGGGGCTGGCCCGGCGCACCGCCGCCGACGCCTTCCCGGCACGGGTGGCGCACGGCGACGGGCTGCGGGAGTTCATCGGCGACGCGCGGCCCGTGCGGGACGCCGACGCGGTGGCGTCACCCGAGCCCCCCGACGGGGCGTTCGGCATCGGCTGAGCCGCTCACCGGGGTCTGGGTCACCTCCTTGGTGTTCCGGCGCAGGTTGCGGACGTCCGGAATGAACAGCACCGCCGCGGTGACCAGCACGATCAGCGCGGAGCAGCCCCACAGGGCCGGGGTGCGCCCGAAGGCCGACTCCGCCGGGCCCGCCAGCGCCGTCGCGAGCGGAATCAGGGCGACCGAGCCGAACCAGTCGTAGGCCGAGACCCGGGAGAGCTTGTTCTCCGGTATCTCCTGGTGCAGGGCGGTCATCCAGGAGACGCCGAAGACCTCCACGGTCGCGCCGGCCACGAACATCGCCGCGCACAGGACCGGCACCGAGACGGGGACGGCCAGCGCCGCGGAGGGCAGGGCCAGTGGGAAGACACCCAGGATGCCCGTGAACAGCAGGCGGCGCGGCTTCCAGCGGGTCATCAGCAGCGCGCCGCCGACCGTGCCCGCCATGAAGAAGCCCAGCGCGAGACCCCAGGGGCCCGCGCCGCCCAGGTGGTCCCGGGCGACGAGCGGGCCGTAGACCGCGTCGGCGGCGCCCAGGACGGCGTTGGCGATGGAGAACTGCACGACGATGCCCCACAGCCACGGGCGCCCCGCGACCTCCCGCCAGCCGTCCCGGAGGTCGGCGAGCATGCCCTCGCCAGGCTCGCGCGCCGGGATGTGGCTCACGTCGAGGAAGGAACGCAGCGAACCGGCGACCGCGAAGGCGACCGCGTCCGCCGCGAGTACCCAGCCCGGGCCGATCGCGGCGACCATCGCGCCGCCGAGCGCGGCCCCGCCGAGCGCCGCGCCCTGCATCGCCATCCGGAACACCGCGAAGGCCCGGCCCGCCTGCTCGCCCTGTACCGAGGAGAGCAGCATGCCCTCGGCCGCCGGGCTGAAGAAGGCCTGGCCGGTGCCGCCCAGTGCGGTGAGCAGCATCATCTGCCACAGCCGCGGTTCGCCGGCCAGGACGAGCACGGCGAAGGCGCCCTGGGAGACGCAGTTGAGGGCGTTGGCCGCGACCATCACGCGGTGCCGGGGGAGCCGGTCCGCGACCGCGCCGCCGATCAGCAGGAAGACCACCAGGGGCAGGGTCCGCGCGGCGGCCACGAGTCCCACGTCCGAGCCGTCCCCGCCCGCCTCCAGGACGGCGAACGCGGAGGCGATGAGGGCGCCGTTGCTGCCGAGGTTCGTCACGAACGCGGCCGCTGTCAGCAGGCTGTAGTTGCGGCTCGCCCAGGAGGGTCTGCGGGAGGGGCGGGAGGGCTCGGAGGTGGGGGTCACCGGCTGACTATCCCCGCAGACGCCCCGACCTGCCAAACCCTTTCTGCACCACAAGGTGCAGGTCCGGCCACTGTGAACGGCCGCCACCGGACGGACCAACGATCTTTGACGTCCGTCGCGCGGTTTGCCCATGTTGATCCCGTGAAGAAGCTCTCCTTCCTGATGACCGCGGGTGTGCTCCTCGGTTCCGCCCTTCCGCTCGCGACCGCCGGGCCCGCCGCGGCCGGTCCCTTCAGTTGCCGGCCCGAGTCCCGGGACTACACCGTCGCGCGGGAGAAGGTGCCGGTGCACGCCCGTTTCCGGACGGACTCGCGCGTGGTCGGCTTCGTCTACAAGGACAACCGGGTGCACGCGTACTGGGACTGCACCAATGGGTCGGGGCAGCCGTGGGTCTGTGTCGGCGGGTGCCGTGTCGACGACGAGGTCGTCGAGGGGCGTTGGGTGCATCGGGGATATCTGCGCTGACGGGCCTGGTCAGGTTGTCCTACTCGTGGGTAACATCGCGGACATGAGCGCAGACCAGACGTCCCTCGGCGAGATGCTCGCCGCCACCGTGCCCTTGGTCCGGACCCTGAACCTCGAGTTCCTGGAGGCCGGCCCGGACAAGGCCGTGCTGTCCCTGCCGGACCAGGCCGAGTTCCACAACCACGTGGGCGGACCGCACGCCGGAGTGATGTTCTCGCTCGGCGAGTCGGCGAGCGGGGCGGTCGTGCTGGCGGCGTTCGGGGACCAGCTCTCGCGTGCGGTGCCGCTCGCCGTGAAGGCCGAGATCGCGTACAAGAAGCTCGCGACCGGGGTCATCACCGCGACCGCGGCGCTGGGCCGGCCGGCCGCCGAGGTGATCGCGGAACTGGACGAGGGCAAGCGCCCGGAGTTCCCGGTCACGATCGAGATCCGCCGCGCGGACGGGGCGGTCACCGCCGAGATGACGGTGGTGTGGACACTGCGGCCGAACGGCTGAGGACGGCTTCTCGGGCCGACGGTTGGCTCTGGCCACGGCTGGCCACGGGGCCGGTGGTCGATTGCTGAACGGCGGCGTCGGCAGATCGGTGGTCGGGTGCAGTACGGCAGGCGCGGGTCCCGGCATGTGGTCGGGGCCCGCGCCTCGCTGCTCGTCAGGCCGCCAGGCGGTCCCGCCCGCTCCCCGTCGCGATCTCGCCGTTCTCCAGGCCCGCCACGAACTCCTTGAGCCAGGTGGTGAACTCCGGGCCCAGGTCGTCGCGGGCGCAGGCCAGGCGGACCACCGTGCGCAGGTAGTCCGCCTTGTCGCCGGTGTCGTAGCGCAGGCCGTCGAAGACGACGCCGTGGACCGTGCCGTCGGCCGCGAGTTCCTGGAGTGCGTCGGTCAGCTGGATCTCGCCGCCCCGGCCCGGCGGGGTCCGCTCCAGGGTGTCGAAGACGGCCGGATCGAGGACGTACCGGCCGATCACCGCGTACGCGCTCGGCGCGTTCTCGGGCGCGGGCTTCTCGACCAGGCCGGTTACCCGGACGACCCCGTCCTCCCCGGTCGCCTCCACGGCCGCGCAGCCGTAGAGATGGATCTGCTCGCGCGGCACCTCCATGAGCGCGACGACGCTGCCGCCGTGCCGCTCGCGGACGTCGAGCATCTCGCTGAGCAGCGTCTCGCGCGGGTCGATGAGGTCGTCGCCGAGCAGCACGGCGAACGGCTGGTCGCCGACGTGCCGGCGGGCGCACAGCACCGCGTGCCCGAGGCCGAGCGGCTCGCCCTGGCGGATGTGGTGGATGTTGGCCAGCCGTGCCGGGTCGCGCACGGCGTCCAGCCGTACGGCGTCGCCCTTGGCGGCGAGGGCCTGCTCCAGTTCGAAGGCGTTGTCGAAGTGGTCCTCGATGGCCCGCTTGTGGCGGCCGGTGACCATCAGGACGTCGTCGAGCCCGGCCGCGGCGGCCTCCTCGACGACGTACTGGATCGCGGGCTTGTCGACGACCGGGAGCATCTCCTTGGGGGTCGCCTTCGTCGCCGGCAGGAAGCGGGTGCCGAGTCCGGCCGCCGGGACGACCGCCTTGCGGACCATACGGGCGGGGGCAGGGGTGGGAGTCGTGTGGGGGACGATCATGCGCCCCATGCTGTGCCACCGGGATGAGAGCGGGCCGGGAGAAGGCTGGGAGCCTCCTGTGGGAGCGCGCTCGAAGTTGGAGATTTCGTGAGCCAACCATCCGCGGGGCCCACACAACTTGACTCTTACCGGCCGCTTATTTCGAATGCGGGTGCGGATACCCGCGGTAACTTTTCTGAAGCGGCCTCTTTTTGAACATGGGTCACTCGAACTTCTTGTTTCCTGTGCATCAATTGTGCGAAGGTGAGCGCCCCCCGGGAGCCGAACCGCAGCTGACGCGGCGTAGGTATGCACCAATCAGGCACCTGCTTTCCGACGGACGGGCATATTCATGCCGTCTGCGGCTTGGAAGGAATTTGGCCCAGTGCAATCCGCTTACCCTCCACGACCTCCTTACCCGCCGCGGCCCGGATCGAGTCCGGGTGAGTCGGACCGTACTCTTCTCGCGCGGCTGGCCGAGAACGCCGTGGATGCCCATGCCGTCGCCCTGTTGATGGCACGGCACTGGCGGGCCACGTACGCATACGCGGTCATCTGCCTCGCCAGTACGTCCAGTTCGGCGGAGATGGCGGCCGCCGCGGCCTTCCACCGGGTGCTCGGACGAGCGGGGGACGGGGCGCTGCGTCCACAACTCCTGACAGCCGTAAGGGAGTTCGTCAGGGAGTGGGCCGCGGACGACGGAATTTCCACGGCGCTGCCGGAACTCCGCAAGACGATCGGCGGCCGCGGTCTGCGCGCCGCGCGCCCGGTCACCTCCGAAAGGCGGCAGCTCGCCGAGCGCGCATTCCGGGCCCTTCCGGGAGCCTCTCAATGCCTGCTGTGGCACACCGAGGTCGAGGCCGAACCCATATCCGTACCGGCCGGTCTGCTGGGGGTGGACACCGGCCGTGCGGCGGCCGCGCTGGAACAGGCACGCGAGCAATTCCGCACCGGGTGTGTACGGGCCCACCGGGAACTCGCGCCGACCAGCGAATGCCGTTTCTACAACCGTCTCCTGGATGTCCCGATTCGCCGGGGAGGGGCGCTGTTGCCCGATGTCCAGGAACACCTGTCGGAGTGCCGGTACTGCCGCCATGCCGCGGAACAGCTCAGCCATTTCGAGGGCGGACTGGAGGCACTGCTCGCCGAGACGGTCCTCGGCTGGGGCGCCCACCGCTACCTCGACTCGCGGCCCGGCCGCGGCGGAACCGAACAGACGGCCGCCGCCCGTCCACGCCCCGGCGGCCGGCACCGCCCCGAACCGGCCGGACTCCTCGACCGTCCGCGCCGGCACGCCAAGGCCGTCCTCGTGGGCGCGGGCGTGACCTCCCTCGTCCTGCTCGCGACGGTCCTCGTCGCCAGGGGCTGGTCCGACGACGGCACTCCCGGGCCGACCGCCACCTGGGGCGCGGTCAGCAACAACACCGTGCTGCCGAGTCCCACGGAGGTCTCGCGGACCGCCGGGTCGCCCTCCACCGCCTCGATGGGCGACCCCGTCGAGGTCGGCCACGGCAGGCTCCGCAGTGCCGACGCGGGCCTCTGCCTCGACGCCCGCGACGGCCGCATCGCGGACGGCTCCCGGGCGGTGCTCGCGCCGTGCTCCCCGGCGGGCACCCAGCAGTGGTCGTACCAGGACGACGGCCTGCTGCGCAGCGCCGCCGACCCCACGCTCTGCCTCGCCGCGGACGCGGAGAAGAAGACCGTCGCGGTCGCCGACTGCCTCGTGCACTCCGGCGAGGTGCGCTACGACCTCACCGTGCGCGGCGAACTGCTGCTGCGCCGCGGAAAGGGGCTGCTCGTCGCGCCGGGCACGGGCGACGACGTCGTCGTCACCGAACGCGACGGCTCGGCGGGGCAGCGGTGGGAGCTGGAGGTCGCCGGTCCGGGTGGGCAGGGGCAGGGGGGTGCGCTGTCCGGTGGGCCGGGGGAGCCTCCTGGTGGCTCCGGCGGGGCGGGTGGTCCCGGTGGTGCGGGCGATCTCGGTGGCGCCGGGGGTGCGGGTGGCCCCGGGGGTGCGGGTGGTTCTGGTGGCGCGGGTGGTTCCGGTGGTCCGGACGCCCCGCATCTCGCCCCACCGCCCGGTGCCGGTGGTCGTCCCGACAGCGCTCCCGAAGGGCAGTCGGCCCCGCAGGAAGCGCCGTCGGAGCAGTACGAGACGCGGGTCGCCCAGGTGGACGGCCCGGGGTCGGGCCCCGCCGACCCGGCGGAGGGGGTCGGGTCGGCGGTCGGGGGCATCGTCGAGGGTGCCGGGTCGGGGGTCGGCCGTGGGGTCGCGGGGGCCGGTGCGGCGCTGGGTGGCGTCGGGAAGACGGCCACAGCGGTGACCGCGCCGGTCACGAAGGTGCTCGACACTGTGCTGCCGTAGCGGCGGGAGAGGGCGGGGCCGCTCCTTCGGGGGCGGCCCCGCCCTGGTGTGTCCGGGTGGGCGCGCATCGATTGTCAGTCACGCACTGTAACTTCGTGATGACTCGTAGTGCGATCCGCCTGTCGAAGGAGTGCCGCCCCATGACCGAACCCGTCAGCCGGAGGTCCGCCCTGCGTCTGCTGGGCGGCGCGATCACCGTCGTCGCGGCGGTCACCGGCGGCTCGTCGGCGCACGCCCGCGCCGACTCGCGCGTGGAGGAGCTGATCGCGCGGCTCACCCTCGACGAGAAGAGCTCCCTGCTGCACGGCGCGACCGACCCCGAACCGCTCGGCCAGGCGGGATACGTCCCTGGAGTGCCCCGCCTCGGCATCCCACCGCTCAGACTCGCCGACGGCCCGGCCGGTGTCCGCGTCACGAAGCACGCCACCGCCCTGCCCGCCCCCGTCCTGCTGGCCTCCGCCTTCGACCCGGACCTGGCCCGCCGCTACGGCGGGGTGATCGGTCACGAGGGCCGCGCCCTGGGCCAGGACGTCCTGCTCTCGCCGATGGTCAACCTCATCCGCACCCCGTATGCGGGCCGCAACTTCGAGACCTTCAGCGAGGACCCGCTCCTGACCGCCGACCTGGTCGCCGCCGAGATCGAGGGCATCCAGGCCGAGGGGCTCGTCGCCACCGTCAAGCACTACGCCGTCAACAACCAGGAGAAGGACCGCATGTCGATCGACGTACGCGTCGACGAACAGACCCTCAACGAACTGGAACTGCGCGGCTTCGAGGCCGCCGTCGCCGCCCGCGCGGGCGCGGTGATGGGCGCCTACAACAAGGTCAACGGCACCTTCGCCTGCGAGCACGAGGAACTCCTCACCGGCGCCCTGCGCGCACGCTGGGGCTTCGACGGCTGGGTCATGACCGACTGGGACGCCGCCCACAGCACCGGCGCGGCCCTCGAAGCGGGCCTCGACATGGAGATGCCGAACGGCAGGTACTTCGGTACGGCGCTCAGGACCGCCGTCCGCGACGGCAGCGTGTCCGAGCGGCACGTCGACCGGTCGGTGCGGCGGATCCTCACTGTCATGGACCGCTTCGGCCTCCTCGACGAGAGCCGCCCGGCGCGCCCCGGGCGCGACGCGAAGGCGGGCGCGGCCGTCGCCCTGGAGGTCGCCAAGGCGGGCGCCACCCTGCTGCGCAACGCGGCTGGCGCCCTCCCTTTGACCGGCAAGGACAGCATCGCGGTGATCGGCCCCACCGGAAAGCTCCCCTTCGTCAGCGGCGGCGGCAGCGCGCATGTCGTCCCCACGCGCGCCGACAGTCCTCTCGACACGATCACCGCGCGCGCGGACGGAAAGGTCACCTACACCCTCGGCGAGGACCTCTACGGCAAGCGGATCCCGACGGCGGCGCTGAACCCCGCCCTCGACAGTGAGGGCGAAGGAGTCGACGCCGGGAAGACCTGGACCTACGACGGGACGCTCACCGTCGCCGCAGCCGACGAGTGGACCTTTGTCGTCCACTACTCCGGCGCACCCGACGCCCGCCCCAGGATCTCCCTCGACGGCACCGACCTGTTCCCGCTCAAGCCGGGCTGGACGGAGTGGTCCGCGGGCGGTCTGGTCTCGGCCGCGCCCGACGGTCTCCACGTCCGCCGCGCCACCGTGCGGTTGACCGCGGGCGCCCACCGGCTGCGGATCACCGCGAAGGGCGGGGGCGCGGGACAGCTCTTCCGGCTGCGGCACACCACAGGGGCGACCCGGAAGCGGGACCTCGCGGCGGCGGTGCGCGCGGCCCGTGCCGCCCGCCAGGTCGTCCTGTTCGCCCACGAGGACGCCACCGAGGGCCAGGACCGCACGACCCTCGCCCTCCCCGGCCACCAGGACCGGCTGATCGAGGCTGTGACGGCGGCCAACCCGCGCACCACCGTCGTCCTCAACACCTCGTCCGCGACCGCGATGCCCTGGCTGGAGCGCACCGGCGCGGTGCTCCAGATGTACTACCCGGGCCAGGAGGGCGCGGCCGCCACAGCCGCCGTCCTCTTCGGCGACTGCGACCCCGGCGGACGCCTCACGCAGTCCTTCCCCGTCGACGACGCCCACCACCCGGTCGCCGGGGACCCCCGCCGCTATCCCGGAGTCGACGGCACCGAGGAGTACTCCGAGGGCATTCACGCCGGCTACCGCTGGTACGACCAGCAGGGCGTACGGCCGCTGTTCGCCTTCGGCCACGGGCTGTCGTACACCGTCTTCGACTACGACGACCCGGACGCACGGTGGCACGAGCAGGGGCTGGACGTGAGCTTCACCGTCCACAACACCGGGGCGCGCGACGGGATCGCCGTACCGCAGGTGTACGTCGGGCCCTCGCCGGACCTCCGGCTCGACCAGGCGGTACGCGTGCTGGCCGGATACCGGCGGCTCGCCCTGAAGGTGGGGGAGGAGCGGCGGGTGACCGTGCGCGTCGCGGCCCGGACGCTGTCCTCGTGGGACGCGGAGCGGCACCGGTGGGTGCTGGGGAGCGGGCGCCGGACGGTGTGGGTCGGGGCGTCGGCGGAGGATCTGCGGCTGCGGACGGGGGTGAGCGTGACCCGATAGGCTGCCACGGCGCGCGCCCGCACGGGCGTGCGCCCCGAACACGAATCTGGAGGACCGGCGTTGCACGTCCAGGAGTGGCTCGACACGGTGCCCGCGGCCGCGGTCTATGCCCTGGTGGGACTGGTCATCGGTCTGGAGAGCCTGGGCATTCCGCTGCCCGGCGAGATCATCCTGGTGTCGGCCGCCCTGCTGTCCTCGCAGCACGACGGGATCAATCCCGTGGTGCTGGGCGCGTGCGCGAGTGTCGGGGCGATCGTCGGGGACTCCATCGGCTATGCGATCGGGCGCAAGGGTGGGCGGCCGTTGCTCGCGTGGCTCGGGAAGAAGTTCCCGAAGCACTTCAGTGAGGGGCACATCGCCACGGCCGAGCGGTCCTTCGAGAAGTGGGGCATGTGGGCGGTGTTCTTCGGCCGCTTCGTCGCGCTGCTGAGGATTTTCGCGGGGCCGCTCGCGGGTGTGCTGCGGATGCCGTACTGGAAGTTTCTGATCGCCAACGTGCTGGGTGGGATCGTGTGGGCCGGGGGGACGACGGCGGTCATCTACTACGTCGGGATTGTCGCCGAGTCGTGGTTGAAGCGGTTCTCCTGGTTGGGGCTGGTGGCCGCCGTGTTGATCGGGGTGGCGTCGATGGTGGTCGTCAAGCGGAAGGCGGCGAAGGCGAATGCTTCGCGGGAGACCGTGGGGGTTTCTGAGTGATGGCGGGTGCGGGTCGGTTGTGGCTGGTCGCGCAGTTCCCCGCGCCCCTGGCAGGTTGACCTACTCGGTGATTCCTTTGTGGGCTTTGGCCAGGTGCACGTAATGCGTGCCGTTGAGAGTCAAGCCCTGGCGCTCTTCCTCTGTTAGTTCCCTCCGTACCTTTGCCGGGACTCCTGCCACCAGGGAGCCTGGAGGGATCTGCATTCCCTGGGGGACCAACGCCTGGGCTGCGACCAGGGAACCTGTGCCGATCACCGCGCCGTTCAGAACTGTCGCGCCCATGCCGATCAGGCAGTCGTCCTCCACTGTCGCGCCGTGGACCACCGCGTTGTGGCCGACCGAGACGCGTTCGCCGATGGTGACGGGGAAGCCGGGGTCGGCGTGGAGGGTGCAGTTGTCCTGGATGTTGCTCTGGGCGCCGACCGAGATGCGTTCCCCGTCGCCGCGGGCCACCGCGCCGTACCAGAGGCTCGCGTCCGCCGCCAGCGTCACGTCGCCGATCACCGACGCGGTGGGCGCCACGAAGGCCTCCTCGTCGATCTTCGGTTCCTTCCCGCCGATGCCCGTGATCAACGGCTTCTGCGCCATCGCCCTCTCCTCGCCGTGAACGTCGTGAACGTCGTGGACATCCCGCACCGTACGCCATCCGGTGGGGCGAAGATCACAACCCCTCGGCCTCATGGGGACGCCCTGTGCTCAGTACGGTGACTCCGTGCCGAAGAACAGGAACACGTTCTCATCCCGGCGGGGTCGCCTCGTGCAGCGCGCCGTCCACGCGGGCTGGGCCTGGGTGCAGCGCACGGGCTCCGTCACCGCCGAGCGCCCCGGGCGCTTCCGCTTCGGCGCGCTGGGTGCGCACACCCGGCTCGCCTTTCCGCTCGGCACGGTCTTCGGGGAACCGTGGATCCATGTGGGGTCCCACTGCATCGTCGGCGAGCAGGTCACCCTGACCGCCGGGCTCATGCCCGACCTCGACCTCGGTCCCGAGCCGATCCTGCGCATCGGCGACGGGGTCGTCCTCGGGCGCGGCAGCCATGTCATCGCCGACACCACGGTCACCATCGGCAGCGACTGCTACTTCGGGCCGTACGTCTATGTCACGTCCACGAACCACTCGTACGACGATCCCCACGAGCCGATCGGCAAGCAGTGGCCGCGGATGGAGCCGGTGTCGATCGGGTCGGGGTGCTGGGTCGGGACCGGTGCGGTGATCCTGCCGGGGGCGCGGATCGGGCGGAACGTCGTCGTGGCGGCCGGGGCGGTGGTGCGGGGGGTGGTGCCGGATCACTCCGTGGTGGCGGGGGCGCCGGCTCGGGTCGTACGGCGGTGGACCGTGGAGGAGGGGTGGCAGCCGCCGTTGCGGACGCCTGCGCCGGTCCCTCCGGGGGGTACGGCGGAACAGCTCAACGCGTTGGCGGGGCTTGACGAGGAGCAGTTGGCGAGGTTGGCGGAGCTGGACTGATGTGCCTATGGGGGTGCCAGGTCTCTTTGTCCGGCGGGTGCGGGCTGGTGGGGGCTGGTCGCGCCCACGCGGCGGAGCCGCAAATGGATACAGCCCCGCGCCCCTAGGGAGTTGGAGGGTCAGCCGGTTGCTAGGAGGACCGTGCCTACCAGAGCCAAACCCGCCCCCGCCGCCTGCAGTGCTCGTAGGCGTTCGCTCAGGAAGCCTCGGGCGGCCAAGGCTGTGACCACCGGGTAGAGGGAGGCCAGGACCGCGGCCACGGTGATCGGGCCCAGGCGGGCGGCCACGGAGTACATGCCGTTGGCGGCGACGTCCGCCAGGCCGACGAAGGTCAGTGCCGGGAGAGAGGGCCAGGGGAAACCCGTGGGCGGGAGTGCGGGTGTGCCTCGCTTCACCGAGACGTAGAGGGCCGCGCCGCCCACCGTCACGTTGATCAGGCGCTGCACGAACAGGGCGAGGAACAGGCCCGTGACCGTCGTGGACGACTCCGCGATCAGGGCGAAGACCGTGCCGAAGCCGAGGGCCGCGATCAGGGTGAGGAGGATCGCCTGGCGTTGTACGGGGGCCCCGCGGAGCTGGGGGCCGCCTGCCAGGACGACCCCGGTGACGGCCACCGCGATACCCGCGACCTGGATGAGGCCCGGGCGTTCGCCGAGGAAGAGGCCGACGCCGACGGGGACCGCCACGCTCAGCGTGCCCAGCGGGGAGACGACCCCCATGGGGCCGAGCGCGAGTGCCTTGTAGAAGCAGATCAGGGCGACCGGTCCCGCGAGGCCCGCCGCGCCCGCGAACCACAACCGGGGGCCCGCCTCGCTCCAGCCGCCGGTCGCCACCACGATCGCGCCGAGTACCACCGCCGCGATCGCCTGCGAGACCACGACCACCGTGAGGGCGGGGACGCGCCGGGCCAGCACACCGCCGCCGAAGTCGGCCAGGCCCCACAACAGGCTGGTGGCCAGGGCGAAGAATGCTGTCACTGGTGGCCTCGCAGTACAGTTCGGTGGACGAGCGGGTGCACCCCACCGTAGTTCATCAAGTTGTACTGTGTCCTACAAAATATTGGACGTGACGTGTCGGACCTCGACCTGCTGACCCAGTCCCTGGCGCGCAACGTCAAGCGCTGGCGGACCGAGCGCGGCTTCACCCTGGACGTGCTCGCCGCCCGTGCCGGCGTCAGCCGCGGCATGCTCATCCAGATCGAGCAGGCCCGGACCAACCCGAGCCTCGGTACGGTCGTCAAGATCGGCGACGCCCTTGGGATCAGCATCACCACGCTCCTCGACTACGAGCAGGGCCCCAAGGTGCGGATCGTCCCGGCCGACCAGGTGGTGCGGCTGTGGCACACCGACGCGGGCAGCTGGAGCCGGCTGCTCGCGGGCGCGGAGGCGCCCGGCCCGCTGGAGATGTGGGAGTGGCGGATGATGCCGGGGGAGAGCAGCCACTCGGATCCGCACCCCGTCGGCACGGTCGAGATCCTTCACGTCACCGAGGGCGAACTGACCCTCACCGTCGAGGGGTTGGAGCACCGCGTGCCCGCCGGGGCCAGCGTCACGTTCGAGGCGGGCACCGAGCACGAGTACGCCAACCGGGGGGACGTGCCCGCGCGGTGGATGCTCGCCGTCTCGGTGCCGGCCGTGTCCTGACCGGCTGTTAGCGTGCGGTCATGGACGCACCGATCGGACACTTCGACCACGCCATCCCCGCCCCCGACGCCCTCGACGAGCTGACCCGCCCGGTCGCCGACGCCGTACGCCACTGGAGCGGCGGCGTCCTGGCAGAGCAGATCGTGTACGTCGACACCGACCCCGAGTGGGCCGACACCGCGGTCTTCGTGGAGCACTACGGGCGGGAGTTGCTGGAGCGGTCGGCCAACTGCGTGGTCGTGGCGGGGAAGCGGGGCGGTGAGACCACGCTCGCCGCGTGTGTGGTGCTGTCCACCACCCGGGTCGACGTCAACGGGGTCGTACGCCGCCAACTCGGCGCCCGCAAGGCCTCGTTCGCGTCCATGGACACGGCGACCGGGGAGACCGGCATGGAGTACGGCGGCATCACCCCGATCGGACTCCCCGCCGACTGGCCGCTGTTGGTGGACTCCGCCGTCGTGGACCTGCCGTACGTGCTGGTCGGCAGCGGACGGCGGAGGGGCAAGCTGCTGGTACCGGGGAAGGCGTTCGCGGAGTTGCCGGGGGCGGTGGTGATCGAGGGGCTGGGGACGGCCTGATCCCGCACCCCTCCCTCAGGCGTTCGCGTGATGCGCCAGCGCCCCGTGCGGGTCCGCCTCCCCCGGCGCCGGTGCCGGATCCGCGTGGACCAGGGCCGCCGTGAGTTTCGGTACCGCGTGCAGGAGGGCGTGTTCGGCGTCGACCGCGATCGCGTGGGCCTGCCGTACCGTCGCCTCGCCGTCCACCACGACCGCGACCTCCGCGCGCAGCCGGTGGCCGATCCAGCGCAGCCTCAACTCGCCGACCCCGCGCACTCCTTCGACCTCGTGCAGCGCCTGTTCGGCCCGGTCCACCAGCGCCGGGTCGATGGCGTCCAGCACCCGCCGGAACACCTCGCGCGCCGCGTCCCGCAGCACCAGCGCGATGGCCGCCGTGATCGCCAACCCCACGATCGGGTCGGCGAGTTGCCACCCGAGGGCCGAGCCGCCCGCGCCCAACAGCACGGCCAGCGAGGTGAATCCGTCCGTACGGGCGTGCAGGCCGTCCGCCACCAGCGCGGCCGAACCGATCTCCCGGCCCACCCGGATCCGGTACCGCGCCACCCACTCGTTGCCCGCGAAGCCGACCAGCGCGGCGACGGCGACCGCCGGGACGTGCGCGACCGGACGCGGGTCCAGGAGCCGGTCGATCGCCGCCCATCCCGCGAAGGCGGCGCTCGCGGCGATGGTCAGCACGATCGCGATGCCCGCGAGATCCTCGGCCCGGCCGTAGCCGTAGGTGAATCGCCGGGTGGCCGCACGCCGGCCCAGGACGAAGGCGATGCCGAGCGGTACGGCGGTCAGCGCGTCCGCGGCGTTGTGCACCGTGTCGCCGAGCAGCGCGACGGACCCGGAGACGACCACGACGACCGCCTGCGCGAGCGCCGTGACACCGAGCACCGCGAGGGAGACCCACAGGGCGCGCATGCCGCGCGCGGAGGACTCCATAGCGGAGTCGAGCTTGTCGGCGGTCTCGTGGGAGTGCGGGGTGAGGAGGTGGCCGAGACGGTGCCGGAGGCCGGGGCGCGGGGCGTGGTGGTGGGCGTGGTCGTGCCCGTGCCCAGGGTGTTCATGGCCGTGTGTGTGCCCGTGGTCGTGACGGTGCTCGTGCCGGTCGCTCACGTGGTGCCCCTTCCGGTGCGCGCGGGAGTGGACGTACCTCGCCCACCGAGCCATTATGTGCGTATGAGCGCACGCATGCACCTGTCACCTGCACACGATGCGCACCCGCGCACCCCCGGCGAGGAACAGTTCGCCCTCGCCGCCGAGATCCTGGCCCTCCTCGGCGACCGCACCCGCCTCACCCTTCTGCACGCCCTGACGGCCGGAGAGGCCGACGTCACGACGCTCACGGAGAAGTGCGGAGCGGCCCGGCCGGCGGTCAGCCAGCATCTGGCGCGGCTGCGGCTGGCGGGCCTGGTGAACACCCGCAAGGAGGGGCGCCGGGTGATCTACACCCTGCGGGACGGCCATCTGCGGCGGCTCGTGGACGAGGCGCTGAACGTCGCGGACCACCGGCTCAGCGACCGACCGGTGCACGACTGACGGGCTTGTGCGCAGTCCGTTCTCCGGGAAGCCCTCCGGCCCGCTCCTCCGCCTTCTCGTCGGGCGCTCCGCTGAGCGTGGGCTTGTTGGCGATGCCCTCCGCCTTCCGCCCGGCGAGCGGGTAGACGAGCCACTCCAGGGCCAGGAAGGCCAGCAGCCAGACGCCGACGACCAGGGCGGGAAGGGCGAGGAACACCACGGAGGGCAGAGCCACGAGCGCCCACGCGCCCCGTTGCCGCAGCAGCGCGCCGGAAGACGCCGTCGGCGTCGGCGCGGTTCACGAACGCCGTCCTGCACAGGAAGTCGTGCAGGATCGCGGCCTTGGTGTAGACGCCGTAGCGCGGAATGAGCCAGACGAGGATCTGGGGGACCGAGGCGAAGTCGGTCGTGAAGCCGACCGGGACGATGAAACAGCTGTCGCGGCCCTCGTAGCGCACCTCCTCCAGGAGCTGCGCGGACTCCCTGGGTCCGGTGTAACGCCGGCGGGGTGGTTTGTCGCGCCGGGGAGGTGTCAGTACGTCGACGCCGTGCCCAGGTACTGCTCCGCGAAGGCCGCCGCCGCTGCCGGGGACGTGAACAGACGGCGCAGGCGGGCGAAGGTGGTGCCGGCCCGGTACTCGTCGCCCGACGACGTGCCGTGGTAGACCTCCGACAGCCACTGGGAGAACTCCTGGTAGTCCCAGACGCGGCGCAGACAGGTCTCCGAGTACGTGTCGAGCCCGCTGCCGTCGCCCTTGCCGAGGTAGGCCACGAGCGCGTCGCCCAGCAGGAACGCGTCGTGGAGGGCGAGGTTCATGCCCTTCGCGGCGATGGGCGCGGTGAGGTGGGCCGCGTCGCCGGCGAGGAAGAGGCGGCCGAACGTCATCGGCTCGACCACGTAGTTGTGCATGTCGAGCACGCGCTTCTCGATCAGCGTGCCCTCGGCGAGGGGCGGGGTGCCGTCCGCCGCGAGGCGTTGCTGGAGTTCCGACCAGACCCGGTCGTGCGGCCAGTTCTCGGGGTCGTCGCCCGGCGGGCACTCCAGGTAGTAGCGGGTGACCTCGGGGCTGCGGGCCATGTGCCCGGCGAAACCGTTCGGATGGATGCCGAACAGCACGCAGTCCGAGGACGGCGGCGCCTCCGCGAGCAGCGCCAGCCAGCCGACGCCGTAGTCGTGCCGGGCGATGTGCACGCTCTCCGGCAGCACCGTACGGGTCACCCCGCGCGCGCCGTCGCAGCCCGCCACGAAGTCGCACTCCACGTGCTCGTACTGTCCGGTCTCCGGGTTCAGGTACGACACCGACGGGCGCGCCGACTCCAGGTCGTGCAGGTGGACGTCGCGTACGCCGAAGCGGATCTCGCCGCCCCGGACGTCGGCGTACTCGCGCACCAGGTCGGTGACGAGCAGCGGTTGCGGATAGACGAAGTGGTGACGGCCCGTCAATTCGCCGTAGTCGAATCGGAATCGGTCTCCGGCGAAACGGAACTCGCACTCGGTGTGCAGCTGGGCCTTTTTCAACAGGGTCTCCGCGAGCCCGCGTTGCTCCAGCCCGCGCACCGCCCACTCCTCGATGACGCCCGCCCGCGGCCGCTTCTCGATGAAGGTACGGCTCTCCGTCTCCAGGACCAGGCAGTCGACTCCCGCGGCCCGCAGGATGTTGCCGATGGTCAGCCCGGCGGGGCCGGCGCCCACGACGACGACCGGAAAGCGCAGTGGGGCACCGGAGTTGGGGGTGGTGGAGGTCACCCGCACATTATGTCGGGGGCCCGTGGACGGCGGGAGGGGAGACGGGGTGCCTCCACACGCGGAGGCACCCCGTCCGCCGTCGTACGCGTCAGTGCGCGGGCGCGTCCGTGACCACGATCTCGTCGATGCTCCGCTCGATCTCCTCGGCCGGGGACGCGGTGGCCCGCGCCCAGTAGTAGATCACCAGGGAGAAGACCGCGATCAGCAGGATGTCCCACCACAGGCCGATGTTTCCGCGCCCGCCTCCGAAGCCGCCCTGCCAGGAGATCACGCCCATGCCCACCAGGTAGACCGGCAGCCACTGCGCGGCCTTCCAGTCCAGGCGGGGAGCGTCGGGCAGGCCCTTGGAGACGGCGTACCAGGCGTAGCCGCCGAGCAGCACATAGCCGAGGACGATCGCCAGGGCGAGCCGCCACAGGGTGTGCCAACCCGCCCAGTAGATGATGAGGTTGGCGACCACGAAGGACACCGGGGTGAGGACCGACCCGGCCGGCAGCCGGTAGGGACGGTCGTGGTGCGGCAGCCGCTGCGCGAAGACGCCGTACGCCAACGGCGCACCGGCGTACATCAGGACGCTCGCGGACGTGATGAAGGAGACCAGCTCCTGCCAGCTCGGGAAGGGCAGGAAGCAGATCACGCCGGTGACGAAGGAGATGGCGAGGCCGAACCAGGGCACGCCGTTGCGGTCCAGCCGCTCGAAGAGCTTGGGCGCGTAGCCGTTCCTGGCCAGTCCGTACGACACCCGGGAGGTCGCGGTGGTGTAGATGAGCCCGGTGCCGCCGGGCGAGATCACCGCGTCCAGGTAGAGCACCACGCTCAGCCAGCCGAGGCCCACGAGGGTGGCCAGGCCCGCCCAAGGCCCGCTGATCCCCGGGTAGTCGAGCTTGGCCCAGCCGTGCGCGAAGGTGCTGTGCGGCAGCGCCGCGATGAACACGATCTGGAGCAGCAGGTAGATGACCGCGCCGATGGCCACCGAGCCGATGGTCGCGCGGGGCAGGTCGCGCTTGGGATCCCGGCTCTCGCCCGCCAGCTGGATGGCCTGCTCGAAGCCGAGGAGGGCGAAGATGATGCCGCTGGTGCTGATGGCGCTCAGCACGCCCTTGGCGCCGAAGGGCGCGAAGCCCTCGGAGTGGAAGTTGGCCGGGTGGAAGTTGCCGGCCGCGATGACGAAGATCGCGGCGAGCGGTACGGCGATCTTCCACCAGGTGGTGGCGCTGTTGGTGTGGGCGAGGGCCCGTACGCCGAGGAAGTTGACGACCACGAAGACCGCCATCAGGACGACGGCCACGATCAGTCCGCTGGTCGTCAGCGTCTTGTCCGCGTGCTGGAATCCCTGCGCCCAGGACCAGTGCCCGGCGTATCCGATCATGGCCTCGACCTCGATCGGTGCCACGGTCGCCGCCTGGAGCCAGGAGAACCAGCCGAAGGACATTCCGGCGAGCCCGCCGAAGGCGTAATGCGGATAACGCGCGGTGCCGCCCGCCACCGGGAACATTCCGCCGAGTTCCGCGTGCACCAGGGCCAGCAGGACGATGGCCACCGCGCCGATCACCCAGGAGATGATCGCCGCGGGGCCCGCCGCGCCGACGGCCTCCTGGGCGCCGTACAGCCATCCGGATCCGATGATGGAACCGACCGACGCCCACATGAGCCCGATGAGTCCGACATCCCGTCGAAGTCCGCGCGGGCTCCCTTTTCTGTCCGGTATCGCGTCGACGCTTACCATAAATTAACGAGCCTCTCACGCAATATGTACATTCGATGTACAAGAGGCTCCAGATTAGGAATGGCCGCCCTTTGATTTGAAGACGGGTGCGCGAGAATTGACTTTTCCGAGGGTAATTCCTGAATCAGTCGAGACGCGGGATCTCGATTGCCGGGCAGCGGTCCATGACCATGTCCAGGCCGGCCGCGCGGGTGCGGTCGTAGGCGGCCTCGTCGATCACGTCCAGCTGGTACCAGACGGCCTTGGCGCCGACGGCGACCGCCTCGTCGGCGACGGCACCGGCCAGGTCGCTGTTGACGAACACGTCGACCACGTCGACCGGGAAGGGGATCGCGTCCAGCGAGGGGTAGCCCTGCTCGCCGTGGACCGTCTCCGCCTTGGGGTGCACGGGCACGACCCGCTTGCCGTAGCGCTGGAGGACCTCCGCGACGCCGTACGCCGCGCGGCTGCGGTTGGTGGACAGGCCCACGACCGCCCAGGTGTCGCCGGACTCGGTGAGGATCTTGCGGACGGTTGCTGCGTCGCCGTACACGACGGGCCTCCTTGCGGTGCGGACGGGCTGCTGTGCAGGCAAACAGCGGGAGGCGCGCGGTGATTCCGTCATTCCGGCCGTTTCTCCAGCCAGGAGTGGTACGCGGTCACGGCCGTCGGCAGGGTCGGGAAGATCAGGTCCGGGCCCACGGCGTCCGCGAGGCCGTACGCCCGGAGGTCGTCGAGGAGGTCCTGCTTGACGCGGGCGAGGGCGAACACCACACCCCTGTCGGTGAGTTCGCGGCGCAGCTCGTCGACTGCGTCCAGCGCGGTGATGTCGACCTCCACGTTCGCCTCGGTGTTGAGGACGAACCACCGGACGGGGTCGGTCTGTTGGTCGACGGCGGCGAGGGCGCGGCGGTGGAAGTCCGCCGCGTTGGCGAAGAACAGCGGGGAGTCGTAGCGGTACACCAGCAGCCCCGGGATGGTGCGGGCCTGCGGGTAGTCGTCGATGTCGTGCATGCCGGCCAGGCCCGGGACCAGCCCCTCGACCGCGTCGTGCGGGCGGGCCACCCGGCTCAGCAGCTCGGCCACCGACAGGCCGACGGCCACCAGCACGCCGTAGAGGATGTCGAGGGCGAGGACCCCGGCCAGACAGCCGAGCGCGAGCAGCAGTTCGCGGCGGCGGAAGGACGCGAGGCGGCGGAAGCCGGCGAGGTCGATCATGCGGACGGCGGCGTAGACGACGAGCGAGCCCAGGACCGCCGAGGGCGACCGGGTGAGCAGCGGGCTGAGGAAGAGCAGGACGGCGAGCACCACCACCCCGGCCACCAGGGAGTACGCCTGGCTGCGGGCGCCCGCCGAGGAGGCCAGCGCGGTCCGGCTGGCGCTGCTGCTGACCGGGAAGCCGTGCAGGACGCCCGCGCCGAGGTTGGCGGCGCCGAGCGCCAGGAACTCCTGGTCGGCGTCCAGTTCGGGGCCGTCGTCGTGGAACGCCCGCGCGGTGAGGATGAAGTCGGTGTACGCCACGATCAGCACGCCGAGCGCGGGCAGGACGAGGTGCGGCAGTTCGGTGAGGTCCGGCCACGCGAACTCGGGGAGCCCCGACGGTACTTCGCCGATCACCTTGAGGCCGTACCGCCCGTCGAGGTCGAGTCCGACGACGGCGGTGATGGCGAGAACGACGGTGAGCAGCGGGCCCGGTACGGCACGGACGTACCGCGACACGGTGAAGAGGAAGGCGAGAGCGGCGGCGGAGAAGACGACGGTGGCCGTGTGGGCGTCGGTCAAGTGCCGCAGGAAGGACCACAGTTGGGGGAGGAACTCATCGCCGGTCGTCTTCACGCCGGTGAGCTTGGGGAGTTGGTCCACGATCATGATCAGGGCCACGCCGGTCAGATAGCCGATCAGGACCGGGCGGGAGAGCAGGTCGGCGAGGAAGCCGAGGCGGACGGCGCGGGCGACCAGGCACAGGAGGCCGACGGTGACCGCGAGCGTGGCGGCGAGGGTGGCGTAGCGGTCGGGGTCGCCGGCCGCTAGCGGAGCGACCACGGTGGCGGTCATCAGGGCGGTCGTGGACTCGGGACCGACCGAGAGCAGGCGGGAGGAGCCGAAGAGCGCGTACAGGGCGAGGGCGGGCAGGATCGCCCACAGCCCGGCGACCGGCGGCAGCCCCGCGACACCCGCGTACGCCATCACCTGCGGCACCAGATACGCGGCCACGGTGACGCCGGCCAGCAGGTCACCGCGGATCCAGGAGCGCCGGTAGCCGAGGAGGGCGGCGGCGCCGGGAGCCAGCCGACGCCACACCGGGACGGGTCTGGCCGTGCTCTGGGACATGCGGGACCTCTCTTCGCGGGGTCCCAGGATCCACCGGGGTGGGCGGAGGCGCGAGGAGGGGGCGGTGGTGCTCGTGCCGGGTGCTCGGGGGCCTGTTGCCCGGGGACGCCGATCAGGGCCGGTCGGCCCCTGGGGAGGGACCCGTGGTCCCTGTCGGCGGACGGCGTCGCGGGCGGGGGCTCGGATCGGAATCCCTGCTCAGGAGGTTCGAACTCTCTGCTCAGGAGGTTCGGAATCTTTGCTCAGGAGGTGGAGATCATGATCCGTGCCGTCACCGGTCTCGTCCGTGCCGCCCTCGGCCCCGGAGCCGGGCGGTGAGCGGCATGGAGTTGCCGGTCGTCGTCGGGGTCGACGGTTCGGCGGTCGCGCTGCGGGCCGAGGACATCGTCGAGTTCGCCGCGTGCCGGGCCCGCGACCGCCGGCCGGACGTGAAGGTGTCCGTGGACGTCGTGCCCGAGGAGCCGGAGTGCACGCTGGTGCGGGAGAGCCGTCAGGCCGCTCTCCTGGTGACCGTCACGAGGGGGCGCGGTGCTGCTGGGCTCGGTGAGCCTGACCGTGGCCGGGCACGCGCACTGTCCGCTGATCGTCGTACGGGGTGAGGAACGGGCCGTGTCGTCGTGGGCGTCGGCAACGAGAAGGCGTCGTCGGCCGCGTTGCGGTTCGTCGTCGAGGAGGCGCGGCTGCGGGGAGCGGAGTCGCTGGCGGTACGGGCCTGGCGGTGCCCGGCGCACGATCCGGCCGACCGTCCACTGCTCACCGGCGAGTCCGCCCACGTGCACGCGCGCCGGGCGGCGGAGGCCCTGGAGGAGGCGCTCGGCGCCGTCCCCACCGACCTGGCCCTGCATCGCCGTACCGTTGAAGGCCGCGCCCCCGACGCAATCCTCCTGGTCGTCGGCACCAGGCGCCGCCCCGGGCACTTCGGGCTCCAGCTGGGGCGGGTGGCCCATGGGGTGCTCCATCGGGCGGACTGCGCGGTGGCGGTGGTGCCGGAGCCGGTGTGAGGGGAGGGGGCGGTTGGGGGCGTGAGCATCGGACCCGGGCCCCGCTGCCTCATACGTCGAGCGCCATGTACAGCCGGGTGCCTCCAGCCCGGTAACCGACACGTTCATAGACGCGCCGGGACCCCTCGCCCGAGCACTCCAACCAGACCGACCGCGCCCCACGGGCGAGCACGGCACCGGTCAGTGCCGCGGTGACCAGCGCGGCGAGACCGCGACCGCGGAAGGCTGGACGGGTCCCCACGGACGTCAGCTCAGCCGTGCCGACGGCCGGCGCCGAGCACGCGCCTCCACCGGTACAACCGCCGTCGGGAGCACGCACGAACCCGACTGCCCCACCGAGTTCCTGGGTGCGCCGCAGGCGGGCCGCGCCCTCGGCGGACGGGGTGAACGCACCGGCGAACGCCTCGGACAGGGCGGTGTCGAGCGCGGCGAAGTCCTCGTCCGTACGGGGCGTCTCGACGACCGCGCCTTCGGTGGACGGCACGGTCAGCGTGGTGGGTGTGCAGACCAGGTACTCGTGGGCCGCCTGGACGGTGAATCCCGTACGGCGCAGGGCCGCCTCCACGGCCGGAGCGGCGCCCGGGGCGAACTCCAGCCGGGGCCGGAGACCGCGTTCGCGGAATGCCGTGATGAGGTCTCTGACGTCCTGGTCGCTCGGGTGGAAACCGGAAACGGGCGTTGCGTAGTTGACGTACGGACTGGTCGTGGCGGGGTCGAACCCGGCGATGAAACCCGCGACTTCGGTTGCGGCGGGGCGGCGGCGGAGATGGGCGACGGTGAAACTCTGGACGTCGATGTCCACGGTGACGGCCTCACGTGTTCGGCATGGCGGTGTACGGCGGTGCGGGATGCGCACCGGGGTGTGGGGCCGCCGTGGAGTGAGGCGCGAGCGTGCGGGCTCGTGGAACGGCTCAGTGTCGGGGGCGGCCGCTGTGGGGCGGCGGGGTCACTGGTTCTGGTCCTTCGCTGGAGGGCGTGCGGTCTGCTCGGGGACAGCGTAGCGGCGTAGGTGGGGGAGCATTCCGTGGGTCAGTAGGGACTGTTGCCAGGTTGCGCGGGCCTGTTCCAGGAGGGCGGGCGGTGTCGAGTTCGGGCGGCGGCGCAGGGCCGTGGTCAGCAGGGCGGTGAGGGCTGCGAGGGTGCCTGCGGCTGCCAGGAGGGTCAGGGTCCAGCCCGCGGTGATCAAGGGGCCCGACAACTGGGGGCGTACGTCGGTGAGTTGGACCGTGTAGCCGAGCGTCAGCAGGACCGCGGCGGATGTCGCGGCCACCAGGGGGGTCAGTACGGCCACGGCGGGCAGCACGCTTCCTTCTGCCGGGGCTTCCTCCTGGGCGGCGGCGCGCAACGCGATGTAGTCGTCGTACTCCTCCCGTGCCGCGGCCGCGATCTCGTCGGCGTCCGTGAGGGCCCGCATCCGCAGCCGCGCGGCCGTCCGCCCGCTCGGATCGGCGGTCAACACGGAACGTACATCAGGGGTGTTGAGCGCCAGGTGCAGGACCGCCTCGAAGTCCGGCCGGTCCTCGGCGCGCAGGCGGAACGGGGTGGTCACGGGGCCTCCTGGCAGGTGGGGGAGAGGAGTCGGGTCCGCCCAATGGAACGGACCCGGTCGCGCGCCGTACTCAGACATGCACCCCGAAGTCCGCCGCGATCCCCGCCAGCCCGGACGCGTAACCCTGCCCGACCGCGCGGAACTTCCACTCCGCACCGGCGCGGTACAGCTCGCCGAAGACCATCGCCGTCTCGCTCGACGCGTCCTCGGACAGGTCGTAGCGGGCGAGTTCGGCGCCGCCCGCCTGGTTCACCACGCGGATGAAGGCGTTGCGGATCTGCCCGAAACTCTGCCCGCGCGCGTCCGCGTCGTGGATCGAGACCGGGACGACGATCCGCTCGACCTCGACGGGCACCGCGGCGAGGTTCACCTTGATGCTCTCGTCGTCGCCCTCGCCCTCACCGGTGAGGTTGTCGCCGGTGTGCTCCACCGAACCGTCCGGGCTGGTCAGGTTGTTGTAGAAGACGAAGTGCCGGTCGGAGACGACCTTGCCCGCCGCGTCCAGCAGCAACGCCGAGGCGTCCAGGTCGAAGTCCGCGCCGGTGGTGGTGCGGACGTCCCAGCCCAGGCCGACCACGACGGCACTCAGCCCAGGCGCCTCCTTGCTCAGCGAGACGTTGCCACCCTTGGACAGGGAAACACCCATGCTTCATTCCTCCACGCACTGTCGGTCCGGGGCCGTTTCGCGACCTCTCAAGTAAATCTACAGCACTGTAGAAATAGGCTGGCTAGGGTGGGGCCGGACGATCGGACCGAGGAACGTGTGGGGCGCAGTGGTGAGTGGGAACCGCAGGTTGGCCGACGGTGCACCTGATCTCGACCTGCGCGCGGACTACTCCGTCGCCGCCCGGGTCTTCGCCCGGCGGATCCTCGCCCACTACGCCGTCGTACGGCTGCTGGTGGCGCCGTCGCTCCGGCCGCACCTGGTCGCCGCGTACGCCTTCCTCGCCCGCACCGACGACCTCGCCGACCAGGGGCCGCTGCACGAGCGGTTGCCGCGCTGGCGGGCGTGGGTGCGTCAGGTCGGCGAGGGGCTGGACGGTGGGCGGGCTGAGGATCCGGTGCTGCGGGCCTTCCTGCACACCGTCGCGGTACGGCGGTTGCCGCACCACTGGGTGCGCAGCTATCTCGACGCCACCGCCGAGGAGTTGCACTTCACCGGGTTCGCCACCGAGGCCGACTTCCAGCGGTACGTCGACCGTCTCGCCCTGCCCGCGCTGATGCTCGTCGAGGATCTTCAGTTCGAAGGGGGTGGCGACGAGCAATTCCGGTCCGGTTGCCGGTCGTTGGCCGAGGGGTTGCAGCGATTGGACTTCCTGACGGACCTCAAGGAGGACCTGGCGGAGGGGCGGTTGTATCTGCCGCAGGAGGATCTCGAACGGCTGGGCGTTACGCGTGCCGCGCTCGAAGAGGGCCAGGACTCCCCGGCTGTACGGGAGTTGGTCGGCGAGACCTGCCTCCGGACCCGGAAGGCCCTGACCGACTCCCGCTCCCTCCTCGACTCGACCCAGCCGGAACTCCTGCGCTTCCAACGGGCGTTGCTCGATCTCGCCGAGCACCAGTTGTCCCGTGTCGAGGGCACGGGGACGTCGGTGACGCGCCGGCCCGTGGGGTACGGCATCCGACGACCGCTCGCGATCCTGTACCGGGAGTGGCGTCGGCCGTAGTGGTGGGGTCAGTGGGGAAGGGGCCGTGCGGTACGTGCCACGGCTCAGCCCCCGGGACCCTGGCCTGGACTGCTGTTCGGGCGTACCGTGCGCAGCATCCCGAACGGCAGGGGGTGGCCGATGACCGGGTACGACACGCTCGCCGCGCGGCTGACCATCCATCTCGACACCTCGGTGCTGTGGCACCACCGCCCCGCCTACGCCGAGCTCGTCCACCGCGCCCACCGCGAGGGCCTGCTCGGCGCGAGCGTCTTCCGGGGTGTCACCGGGTTCGGCGCGGGCGACCCGAAGCCCGGCAAGGGGCCCTGCACGGTCGTCGTCGTGGACGAGGAGCCGCGGCTGCGTTCCTTCCTGCCGTTGGTGGCCGACGTCCTGGGCGAGGCCTCGGCGGTCGCGGTCCTGGACCGGGTACGCATCCACACACCGGGCAACCGCGAGTGAGCCCCGCTTCGCCGTCCCGGCGCGGGCGTCCGTGAGTGAGCCGGCGGTCCGGACCGTGTGCTGTTTCGCCGTTCCCGGGTTCGGGGCCGGGGCCGGGTGAGCGAGCCCGGGTTTCCCGCCGAAGCAACCGGCGTCCGTGAGTGAGCCCGCGGTCCGGACCGCTCCCTGTTTCGCCGTTCCCGGGGCCGGGGCGCGCTGAGTGAGCCCGGCTTTCCTGCCGAAGCAACCGGTCCGGACCGCTACTCGCCTCGCCGTCCCAGATCCGGCACCCGGTGAGCCTCGCGGACCGTGTCGCACCCCGTCTCTCCGTCCCGGAACCGGCGCCTACGCGTGAGCCCGCAGACCGGACTGCCCTCCGTCTCCCCGTCCCGGATCCGGCAGCCGGTGAGCCCGCCGACCGTGTCGCACCCCGTCTCCCCGTCCCGGGCCCGGCGCCTATGCGTGAGCCCGCAGACCCGACCGCACCCCGTTCCCCCGTCCCGAATCCCGTCCCCTTGCCCCCGTCCGGCCGTCGGGCCGCCTACGCTCGCCCCGTGCTGCGCATCATCGACGCCCGAACCGGCGAGCCCGTCGTCGCCGCCCCCGCCCGCCGTGGCCTGACCCGCATCGAGGCCCACGCGCCCGCCTACGACCCCACCTCCCTGCGTGTCCTCCTCGTGGCCGACCTCCTGGTGCGGGCCCTCGAACTCGGCGGCACCCCCGTGTGGTCGCTGCTGACCGGCGAGCACGAGCAGGCCGAACTCCACGCGGGCGCCGCGGCCCTGGGCATCCGGCCCTTCGAGGACCGCCGCGACGTCGGCCCCGGCTGGGGCGAGGCCCAGATCATCCATGTGGTCCGGGCGGACGGGACCGCTCCGACGGACGGGGTGCGGGTCGCCGTCGCGCCCGTCGAGGAGGCGGCGGTCCCGGCGGACGCCGACCCCACCGCCGTACGCCTGGCGCTGCTCTCCGTACGCCGGGACAGGGCCGCACGGCTGGATCCGGCCGCTCTCGGCGAGGCGCGGGAGACCCTCGTACGCTGGCGCCGGTCGGTGGCGGCCTGGGCGCGGCACCCGTCGCGGCCGGTCCCCGAGGAGGTGCGCGGGCGGCTCCGCACCGCCTGGGAGGACGACCTGGACGTGCCCGAAGTGCTGCGCGAGCTGCGCCGGGTCGAGGAGGCCGACGTGCCGGAAGGGGCGCGTTTCGAGACGTACGCCTACGCGGACCGGCTGCTCGGCCTCGAACTCACCCGCGACCTCGGAGCCCCGGCGTGAGCGCGCGCACCGGAGCGGGCCCGCTGCGCCGCCTGGTCGTCCTGCGGCACGCCAAGTCCGCGTGGCCCGACGGCGTCCCCGACCACGAACGCCCCCTCGGCCCGCGCGGCCACCGCGACGCCCCCGAGGCCGGCCGGATCCTCGCCACGACCGGCCTGCTCCCCGACCTCGCCCTGTGCTCCACCGCCGTACGCGCGCGCCGGACCTGGGAACTGGCCTCCGCCGAGTGGGGCACCCCGCCGCCGGTGCGCCTCGACCCCGAGTTGTACGGCGCCGACGTACCGGAGCTGCTGGCCGCCGTCCAGGACACCTCGCCCGAGGTCGAGACTCTGCTCCTTGTCGGCCACAACCCCGGCCTGGAGGAACTGGTCCTCACCCTGGCCGGCGACGGCCTCGACGACACGGTGGAGGAGGTCCGTACGAAGTTCCCGACCTCGGCGATCGCCGTCCTGGCGTGGCACGGGACGAGCTGGCGGGAGCTGGCGCCCGGGACGGCGTTGCTGACAGCGGTGACGGTGGCGCGGGGGAAGCGGCCGTGAGCCGGGGGCACTCCTGACCACGGATTAGGCTGGCCGGATGCAGGACGAGTACCGCACAGTGGCCCGCGCGGGCGTGCACGAGACCGAGGTCAACCGCTCGCGCTTCCTGTGCGCCCTGGCGCCCGCCGCCACCGAGGAGGAGGCCCAGGAGTTCGTCGCGCGCGTGCGTAAGGAGCACGCCGACGCCACCCACAACTGCTTCGCGTACGTCATCGGCGCCGATGCCGCGATCCAGAAGGCGAGCGACGACGGCGAACCCGGCGGCACGGCGGGTGTCCCCATGCTCCAGATGCTGTTGCGCCGCGACATGCGCTACGTCGTCGCCGTCGTCACCCGCTACTACGGCGGCGTCAAGCTCGGCGCGGGCGGCCTCATCAGGGCGTACGGCGGCGCCGTCGGCGAGGCCCTGGACACTCTCGGCACCCTCACCCGCCGCCGCTTCCGCCTCGCCACGGTGACCGTCGACCACCAGCGCGCCGGCAAGCTCCAGAACGACCTCCACGCGACCGGCCGCGAGGTCCGGGACGTGCGCTACGGCGAGGCGGTCACGATCGAGATCGGCCTTCCGGACGCCGACGTCGAGGACTTCCGGCGGTGGCTCGCGGACGCGACGGCGGGCACGGCCGGGTTCGTCCTCGGGGGAGAGGCGTACGGGGACGTCTGACCGGCGGATACCGGTGTGCCCGACCGGTCAAGTCGGGTCGATACGGGAGTAACCGCCCGTGCTGTCAGTCTCGGCCGTTAGTCTCGGGGATCATGCGACTGCTGCACACTTCCGACTGGCATCTCGGCCGGGCGTTCCACCGGGTCTCCCTGCTCGGCGCCCAGGCCGAGTTCGTCGGGCATCTCGTGACGACCGTGCGGGAGCGCGGGGTGGACGCCGTGGTCGTGTCGGGGGATGTGTACGACCGGGCCGTGCCGCCGCTCGCTGCCGTCGAGTTGTTCGATGACGCGTTGCATCGGCTGGCCGACCTCGGTGTGCCTACGGTGATGATCTCCGGGAACCACGACTCGGCCCGGCGGCTCGGGGTGGGGGCCGGGCTGATCGGGCGGGCGGGGATTCATCTGCGGACCGAGCCGCGGGCCTGCGGGACGCCGGTGGTGGTGGAGGACACCTTCGGGGACGTCGCCTTCTACGGTCTGCCCTATCTCGAACCCGCGCTCGTCAAGGACGAGTTCGGGGTGGAGAAGGCGGGCCACGAGGCCGTGCTCGCCGCCGCCATGGAGCGCGTCCGGGCCGACCTCGCCACCCGCGCGCGCGGGACGCGGTCGGTCGTCCTCGCGCACGCCTTCGTCACTGGCGGCGAGGCCAGCGACAGCGAGCGGGACATCACGGTCGGCGGCGTGGCCGCGGTGCCCGCCGGGGTCTTCGACGGCGTCGACTACGTCGCCCTCGGCCATCTGCACGGCAGCCAGACCCTCACCGAGCGCGTCCGCTACTCCGGCTCCCCGCTGCCGTACTCCTTCTCGGAGGCCGATCACCGCAAGAGCATGTGGCTCGTCGACCTCGACGCCGACGGCGCGGTCACCGCCGAGCGCGTCGACTGCCCGGTGCCGCGCGAACTGGCCCGGATCCGGGGGACGTTGGAGGAACTCCTCGCCGACCCCGCGCTTGCCCGGCACGAGGAGGCGTGGGTCGAGGCGACGCTCACCGACCCCGTCCGCCCCGCCGAGCCCATGGCGCGGCTCTGCGAGCGCTTCCCGCACACCCTCAGCCTCGTCTTCGACCCCGAGCGCGCCCCGGACGACCCCGACGTGTCCTACGCCAGACGGCTCGCCGGCCGCAGCGACCAGGAGATCGCCGAGGACTTCGTGGCCCATGTGCGCGGCGCCGGGCCCGATGAGCGTGAACAGACCGTGCTGCGGGACGCGTTCGACGCGGTGCGCGCCGACGACGCCGTGCGGGAGGTGGCGCGGTGAGGCTGCACCGTCTGGAGATCAGCGCGTTCGGGCCGTTCGGCGGTTCCCAGACCGTCGACTTCGACGCGCTGTCGTCGGCCGGGCTGTTCCTGCTGCACGGGCCGACCGGCGCCGGGAAGACCTCGGTGCTGGACGGGGTGTGCTACGCGCTCTACGGCGCGGTGCCGGGTGCCCGGCAGAGCGGCCAGGGCATGACGCTGCGCAGCGACCACGCGGAAGCCGCCACCCGTACCCAGGTGACGCTTGAACTCACCGTCGCCGGGCGCCGGTTGGAGGTCACCCGGCAGCCGCCCTGGGAGCGGCCGAAGAAGCGCGGATCGGGTACGACGCTCGACAAGGCCCAGAGCTGGCTGCGGGAGTACGACGCGGCCGCCGGGGCGTGGAAGGACCTCAGCCGGTCCCACCAGGAGATCGGCGAGGAACTCACCCAGCTGCTCGGCATGAGCCGCGAACAGTTCTGTCAGGTCGTGCTGTTGCCGCAGGGGGACTTCGCGCGCTTCCTGCGGGCCGACGCAGAGGCGCGCGGACGGCTGCTCGGGCGGCTCTTCGACACGCACCGCTTCGCCGAGGTGGAGAAGCGGCTCGCCGAGCGCCGGCGGGCGGCCGAGGCGCAGGTGCGTGAGGGGGACGGCGCGTTGCTGGCCGACGCGCACCGCATGCAGCAGGCCGCCGGTGACGCCATGGAACTGCCCGAACTGGCGCCGGGCGAGCCGGGGTTGGCGGAAGCGGTGCTCGGTGCGGCCGCGGTCGCCCGCAGCACCGCGCGCGAGCAACTGACCGTGGCCCACTGCCGTCTCGCCGCCGCCGAGTCCGCCCAGGCCGCGGCCGAGCGCGCGTTGGCCGACGTACGCGAACTCGACCGGCTGCAACGCCGGTTCGCCCAGGCACGCGAGCGTGCCGCGCTGCTGGAGGAGCGCGTCGACGGCTACCACCAGGCGCGGGCACGCATGGAACGCGCCCGCAAGGCGGAGACGGTCGCGCCCGCGCTCGACCTGCGGGAGGCGGCGGAGGCGGAGCACACGGAGGCGGTACGGGGGGAGACGCGGGCGCGTGAGGCACTGCGGGCGGCGCTGTTCGACGGGGGAGCGGGGCGCTCGGCCGTGCGGGGCGCCGACGCGGACGGAGCCGCTGTCGCGGGGGCGGTGCGTGGCGGTGCGGGGGCGGTGCGTGGCGGTGCGGAGGCGATGTGCGCCGGGAACGCCGGGTCCGGTGCTGCTGAGCTCAGCGACGTCGGCGCCGATGCCGATGCTGCCGGGCCGGCCGACGCCAGTGCCGGTACCAACACTGTCCCCCTCGCCGCCGCCAACTCCACAGGCCTCCCCGACGCCGGTGCCGCCGGTCTCGCCGCCGCGGCCCGGCGGGCCGTAGAAGAGCTCGGTGGGCTGGAGTCGGCGCGGCGGGCCGAGGGGCGGCTCGCCGAACTCGACGGTGAGCGTGCGGATCTGGACCGTCAGGAGCGGGCCGACGAGGACGTCCTCCAGGAGGCCGAGGCGTGGCTCGCCGGGTGGGAGGAGACGCGCGCCGGACTTCAGCGCCGTATCGAGACCGCCCAGGCCGCCACCACCCGGGCCGAACAGCTCGGCGTGCAGCGCGATCCCGCGCGGCGGCGGCTCGGTGCCGCCCGGCAGCGCGACCAGTTCGCCGGTGACACCGACGCGGCCCACGCGCGCGTGCTCGCCGCCCGCGAACAGGCCACCGGCGCCCGCGCCCACTGGCTCGACCTCAAGGAACAGCGCCTGAACGGCATCGCCGCCGAACTCGCCGCGAGCCTCGTCGACGGCGAGCCCTGTGCCGTGTGCGGCGCCACCGCACACCCCGCACCCGCCCGCAAGCCCGACGGCCACGTCGACCGGGAGACCGAGGAGCGCGCCCTCGCCGCATACCAGCGCGCCGACGAGTACCGCGCCGAGGAGGAACGGCGCCTGGGCGTCGTACGAGAAGCGCTCGCGGCCGCCACCGCGGAGGCCGGCGACACCCCGACCGCCCGACTCGCCGAAGAGTACGACGAGTGCCCAGATCGGTGTCCTGCCAGTCGAGGTTGGGGGCGCGGACGACGGTCCGGGCGTCGCGCGCCACCAGACCGGGCACCGCC